>JAYVLC010000018.1:0-3588 GCA_043759675.1 Sphingosinicellaceae bacterium | reverse complement strand
ACCTGGCTGCGGGTCAAGAATGGCTACCCGCTTGAGGGGAGCTGGGGCCAGCAGATCAAGCCGGTGATGAGCACTGAAACTACCGAACGGCTGCGGCTGTTGGCCACCGAAAACGCCCGGCTGGCTGCCGAGGTGGGCAGCCTGAAGGACCGCATAGCCGTTATCGAGCGCATCGCCACCGATAGCCCGTCGCGCCTGGCGCACGAAATCGACGCACTGCGTAACTGAAACCAAATCAGAACAGGGAGGAACCGCCATGGCGGACTGGGCAATCATGGTGATCGCCATCGTCGCAATCACCACCTTCGCGCGCATCTACGCTGCCAAGAACGGCATTGTTCATGGCCGGAAAGGGCGGCGCTGGGAACCGGTGCAGACCGACAACAAGGACAATGAGCGGCTGCGCCTCGAAGTGTCACAACTGAAAGAGCGCCTCCACACGCTCGAACGCATCGCCACCGACAAGAGCCGCCGATTGAGCGACGAGATCGACTCGCTCGGCCGCGACTAAACCGCAACCAAAGGCAAGGGAGATATCCCATGTTGACGACCACCAGCCTTCTCATTCTCAGCCTGTCGAGCCTGTCTGGCCTCGCGCTGATTGCCCTGGCCTCAGCTTGGGGGTTCCGGTCATGGCTGGATCTCAAGCGCTGCGAGCTGGCGTCGGGCACGATGGATATGCGCACCAAGGACGGCGTTCCCGCCATCGGCAACCGCATCGAACTCGCCGACCTCCGCGAACGGGTGAAGAAGCTGGAAGCGATCGCCGCCGGGGTGGAACTCTAACCCCCTCCCATCCGGGGGTCGGGGCTGTTATGGCGTCCCGATGCGCCCCTTCCCCGACATCGCCGACGACTTCACCCTGCTTGACGACCGGGAGGACCGGTACCGCCTGCTGATCGATCTCGGCCGCGAGCTTGAGCCGATGCCCGCCGCTTTGAAATCCGATACGACCCGGGTCCGGGGCTGTTCCGCTAATGTCTGGGTTTACCCGACCGGAGATGCCGCACGCCTGCACTTCCTCGCCGACAGCGATGCGGCGATCACCAAGGGCATTGTCGCGCTGATCGTCGCGCTCGTGCAGGACCGCCCGGCAGCCGAGGTCGCCGCACTCGATATCAAGGCCGCCCTCGCGCCGTTCGACCTCGCCAGCCAGCTGTCCTCCAACCGCACCCAGGGCATCCCCAACATGATCGATTTGATCCGCAATACGGCGGGGCGGCTGGCGGGTTAGTCTGGACGAGACTGTGTAAATAACACATATTGTGCCGTGCAATTCGCGTTCGATCCGGACAAGGCCGTCTGGCTGATTTCTGTGAGGCGAAGCAATGCGAATGAACAAAGAAACTATGATCGCGATTCCAGCTGATCCCAACGACCCCGAGGATCGCGATGTCAGCGTCGCCGGCGTCGAGCGTGGTCAGATGGGCCGCCGCATCCGCATGCTGCGCCACCGGCTCGGCCTGACGCAGGAGGCATTCGCCGCCACCTACGGCATCCCCGTCGCCAATATCCGCCAATATGAAATCGGTCGCGCCATGCCGCCGCCGGCGGTCCGGGCGTATTTGAAGGTCATTACTGAAGAACCGGAAGTCGCAGCGCAGGCCTTGGCGAAGGCTGCTTAGCTATTCGGTAGCCCCCATCGACAAAACCATCTCCGCGATCTTCTCCGGGTCTTGCCCGATGAGACGGAGGTACATTTCTGTACCCCTCTCTGGCTTTCGCCGCCCCTGTTCCCACTGTTCGATCGCGCGCGGGTCAAGCCGGAACTTTGCCGCGAAGGATGTTCGTGTCAGCTTGGTCCGGGCGCGCACCGAGCGCACATCCACGGGTTCGTGAACCACATAGCCATCACGCGCTCCGACAAGATAAGCGTTCGCTTCTGCTATGCCGCGCTGAAGGCTTTCGAAATCGCTGGTCTTCATGTCGTTCTCCGATCCCGCTTCTCGCTATTGGTCGAATCCTTCACCGCCTGTGTCTGCCGGTCGGTCAGGCTGGCGCTCTGCCCTTTGCTGATCACCGTGAGCAGAAACACTGGCGTGCCCGTATCCCGATAGTAAGTGATCAAACGATAACCGCCACTCTTGCCGCCACCTTCCCTGCGGACGCGGACCTTACGCGCCCCGCCGGACCCGACGATGATCTCGCCCGCGTCCGGACGCCCGGCAATAAAACCGACCGCTGCCTCACGTTCAGCTTCGGTCATGCCCGCCTTCTTCGCTGCCGTCAGGAATTCGGGAGTCTCGACGACCGTGTGCATGACATCTAATACGTCATTGCCGTACCATCTCCAAGCACATTCAATGATCGCTGCCTTGACTCCCCCGCCACCCCGCCGCATCGTCATTTCACCCCCGGGGGGCCGTGTTGTGCGGCTGAGATTGGGCATTTGCCCTGACCCGTCGAACCTGATCCGGATGACACCGGCGTAGGGAGGGAGTGCGGTATCGTCCGTTCTCCTTCCAAGTGGAGAATGAGACATGGCCGACATTGACGCCCGCATCGAAGCTGCCCCCGAAGCCGGGATGACCGTGACCACTGGCGCACTGCCTGCTTCGCGCAAAGTGCATATCCCCGGCACACTCCACCCCGATATCCGTGTCGCCATGCGCGAGATCGACCTGCACCCGAGCGCCAATGAGCTGCCGGTGCGGGTTTACGATCCGTCCGGCCCGTTCAGCGACCCCACCATCAAGATCGACATCGCCGCTGGCCTGCCGAAGTTGCGCAGCAGCTGGATCGCGACGCGCGGCGACACGGAAAGCTATGGCGGTCGCGAGGTGAAGCCCGAGGACAATGGCCTGACCGGCAAGCGTGACAGCGGCACCGTCAGCGAATTCCCGAACGTCGTCCGCCGTCCCCTTCGCGCCAAACCCGGCATGAACCTGTCCCAGATGCACTATGCCAAGCGCGGCATCATCACGCCCGAGATGGAATATGTCGCGATCCGCGAGAATCTCGGTCGGGCGACGGCTGCCGCGACAATCCGTGATGGCCAGGATTTCGGTGCCTCGATCCCGGATTTCGTCACCCCCGAATTCGTCCGCTCCGAAGTCGCACGTGGCCGCGCCATCATCCCCAATAACGTCAACCACCCCGAATCGGAGCCGATGGCGATCGGCCGCAACTTCCTCGTCAAGATCAACGCCAATATCGGCAATAGCGCCGTCGCCTCCTCGGTCGCCGAGGAAGTCGAAAAGATGGTCTGGGCCACCCGCTGGGGCGCCGACACCGTCATGGACCTGTCGACGGGCCGCAACATCCACAACACCCGCGAATGGATCATCCGCAACTCCGCCGTGCCCATCGGCACCGTGCCGATCTATCAGGCGCTGGAGAAGGTCGGCGGCGTTGCCGAGGACTTGAACTGGGAAATTTTCCGCGACACGCTGATCGAGCAGGCCGAACAGGGTGTGGACTACTTCACCATACACGCTGGTGTGCGCCTGGCCTATGTGCCGCTGACGGCCAACCGTTTGACGGGCATCGTTTCACGCGGCGGCTCCATCATGGCCAAGTGGTGTTTGTCGCACCACAAAGAAAGCTTTTTGTACGAGCACTTTGAAGATATTTGCGAGATCATGAAGC
>JAYVLC010000017.1:0-11080 GCA_043759675.1 Sphingosinicellaceae bacterium | reverse complement strand
CCGGTCGTTGAACTCGACGGCGACGAGATGACCCGGATCATCTGGCAGTGGATCCGCGAACGGCTGATCCTGCCTTATCTCAATATTGACCTTCGCTATTATGACCTCGGCGTCGAGAACCGCGACGCGACCGACGACAAGGTCACCGTCAAGGCCGCCAATGCGATTCTGGAACATGGTGTCGGCGTCAAATGCGCGACGATCACCCCGGATGAAGCGCGGGTGGAGGAGTTCAGCCTCAAAAAGATGTGGAAGTCGCCAAATGGCACGATCCGCAACATCCTCGGCGGCGTGGTGTTCCGGGAGCCAATCGTCATCAAATCAATCCCGCGCCTCGTCCCCGGCTGGACCGACCCCATCGTCATCGGCCGCCACGCCTTTGGCGATCAGTATAAGGCCACTGACTTCCTGATTCCCGGCCCCGGCAAGCTGATGATGAAGTGGGTTGGCGAGGATGGCCGCGAGATCGAGCATGAAGTGTTCGACTTCCCATCACCCGGCGTCGCGATGGGCATGTACAACCTCGATGACTCGATCCGGGACTTTGCCCGCGCCAGCCTGAACTACGGCCTGTTGCGCAAATGGCCGGTGTACCTGTCAACGAAGAACACCATCCTGAAGGCCTATGATGGCCGGTTTAAGGATTTGTTTGAGGAAGTATTCAACAAGGAATTCAAGACCCAGTTCGATAAAGCTAATATCGTATATGAGCACCGCCTGATCGACGACATGGTCGCCTCAGCGCTCAAATGGTCGGGCAAGTTCGTCTGGGCCTGCAAGAATTATGACGGTGACGTGCAGTCGGATACCGTGGCGCAGGGCTTTGGTTCGCTCGGCCTGATGACGTCGGTTTTGCTCACCCCGGACGGCCAGACCGTCGAGGCGGAGGCGGCGCACGGCACCATCACCCGGCACTACCGCATGCATCAGCAGGGCAAGCCGACATCAAGCAACCCGATCGCCTCGATCTTCGCCTGGACCGGTGGCCTGAAGCACCGTGGCAAGTTGGACGGCACGCCAGACGTGACCCGCTTTGCCGAAACGCTGGAGCGCATCTGTGTCGAGACCGTCGAACAAGGGGCGATGACCAAGGACCTCGCGCTGCTGGTCGGCCCGGATCAGGCGTGGATGACCACCGAAATGTTCTTCGACAAAATCGTCGACAATCTCGAGGCGGCGATGGGCAAGCCTTAGCGGTCCTTCGGCAGCACCGGCGAGCGGATATGCTCGGGCCGGACGCCCATCCCGATCAGTTGCGCCGGGATGCGTTGCAGGATCGGGAATCGCTGGAGCAGCCGGAGCGGGAGCGGTGCCCGGATTGGCGGGCTCGTCGCGCCTGCACTTAGCAGTGGCCGGATGATCCGGTCGTGGGCGGCCCGCTGCGCGGCCTGGACAAGCCGCGTTGGGAACATCCGCCGCTGTTGGACCTTGTGCAGCAACCGGTCTGGATCGGCGCCGCTGCGCATCGGCCCGGCCAGGATATTGGCGGTTGCCACGGCATCCTGGATTGCAAGGTTGATCCCGATGCCCCCGATTGGGGACATGGCGTGGGCGGCATCGCCAATCGCGAGCAGGCCGGGACGGTGCCAGCGTGTCAGGCGATCAAGCTCGACCGACAGGAGCTTCACAGCGTCCCAGTCGGTGATCTGGGCGACAAGACCGGAGAGGATCGGGGCTGCCCGCGCGACGTCTGCCCGGAACGCTGGAATCCCGGCTGCCTTGACCGCCTCGGCAGAGCCCTTGGGAAACACATAGGCACACTGCCAATAGTCGCCGCGGTCAATAAGGGCGATCACCCGCCCGGGTGTAAAATAGCCGGTCGTGCCGTTTTCCGGGCTGCGGGTCTTGGCCAGCCGGAACCAGAAGACATCGATCGGCGCCCCCAAATCCTGAAGCGGCAGGGCTGCGGCCGCGCGGAGCACTGACGCGCGTCCGTCTGCTGCAATCACCAGTCTCGCCCGGATCGACTCGCCGGTTGCGGTGGTGACCCCGGCGATGCGGCCGCCTTCGTCGATCACGCCGCTGACCTCACAGCCCAGCCGCAGCCCAAAGCCGGGATAGACCCGCGCGGCATCCGCCACACAGTCGAGAAACTCCCACTGGGGCATCATCGCAACAAAATTCCCGCGTCCCGGCAAACCGCTGAAATCAGCAACGGTGTAGCGCTCGGTGCCAAACGGCACCGACAGTTTGCTGATCCGGTCGTGCGGCCGCGCCAGCAGCATATCAAGCAGCCCGAGTTCGTCGAACAGCATCAGCGTCGACGGATGGACCGTGTCGCCGCGGAAATCCCGCAGGAAATCAACGTGTTTTTCAAGCACCAGCGTCTGAAGCCCGGCCCGCGCCAGCAAAAGCCCGGCCATCATCCCTGCCGGACCGCCGCCGACAATCACGCAATCCGCTTGTTGCTCCATATTGGTTTGCCCCCGTCCGCAGATCGCACCGGACAAAATCCTATCGCAAAGCTAGACTGGCGTCATGGCCATAGCGGTTTCCTCGACCTCGGCGTTCAGCGACGCCTTCGTGATCCTCGGCGCGGCGGGCCTTGTCATCCCGGCGTTTGCGACGCTGCGCCTGAATCCGGTTGTCGGCTTCATCCTGATCGGCATGCTGGTCGGGCCGCAGGGCCTTGGCGGACTGACCGGCGATGTCGCGTGGTTGCATTGGCTGACGATCTCCGACCCGCCAACCGTCGCACTGTTTGGTGAGATCGGCATCGTGCTGCTGATGTTCACCATCGGCCTCGAATTATCGTTCGAGCGGCTGCGCCTGATGCGAAAACTGGTGTTCGGGCTCGGGCCATTGCAAGTCGCGGTTACCGCCACCGTCATCGGTGTCGGGGTTGTGTTGCTGACCGGTGCAAACTGGGGACAGGCGCTCACGGTCGGGCTGGCACTTGCCCTCTCGTCAACCGCCATCGTCCTGCCGATCCTGACCGCCGAAAAGGCGCTGGGCAAGGGTCCGGGACGCGCGAGTTTTGCGATCCTGCTATTCCAGGACCTCGCGCTGATCCCGCTGCTGCTCGGGCTGTCCATTGCCTCAGGCGGGCTCAACGCCGGGCACCTTCTGCCGCTCGCTGTGAAAGGCATTGCCGCTATCGTCGGTCTCCTGCTGTCCGGTCGTTTTCTGCTCCGTCCGGCACTGCGTCGGGCTGCCCGTACCAAAAGCCCGGAGATGTTCCTGGCTGCCACTCTGCTGATCGTCATCGGCTCGGCGGCGATCACGGCGGCGGCTGGTCTGTCGCTCGTTGTCGGCGCGTTGCTCGCCGGCCTGATCGTCGCCGATACCGAATTCAGCCGTCAGGTGGATGCCACCATCGCGCCATTCAAAGGTCTGCTGCTCGGGGTGTTCCTGATCTCGGTCGGCATCGGCCTCGACTTGCAGCGCCTCGCGGACAACCCCCTGCCGTTTGTTGCGGCAACTTCGGCGCTGATCCTGCTCAAGACCGGGCTGGTGTGGCCGATGATGCATGCCTTCACCCGCCGCCGCGCCCGCATGACCCGGGCCGCGCTGATGCTCGGGCCGAGCGGCGAGATGAGCCTGATCGTGCTCGCTGCCGCTGCGTCAGCGCAGGTGTTGCCCGTTGATCTTGCAGCGTCGGCGCAACTGGTAACCGCGCTCGGCATGACGTCACTCCCGCTATTGTCACGGCTCGGCAGCATTTTTGAAGCTCGTCGTCGTCAGGCCAGCCCGCACGACATTCCACCCGCGCCTGAAACACAGCGCGTCGTCCTTGTGGGCTATGGTCGCGTTGGCCGCCTCGTTGGCGGGATGCTGGAGCGCCATGACATCCCCTATCTCGCCATCGACACCGATGCCGACGAGGTGGCGCGGCATCGTAAACAGGGCCGTGCCGTGCATTTTGGTGATGCCGCCAATCTCGAGCTGATCCGCCACCTCGACCTTGGCCGGGCCCGGGCGCTGGTCGTTACCATGGACAACGCCGACCTCGCGGCCCGCGTTGTGCAACTAGCCCGCGCCGACCACCCGGACCTCCAGATCATCGCCCGCGCCCGCGATGCCAAGCACGCCGCCGAGCTCTACCGGCTGGGGGCCAGCGACGCCGTCCCCGAAACGATCGAATCAAGCCTGCAATTGTCCGAAGCAGTCCTTGTCGACATCGGTGTCCCGATGGGCCCCGTCATCGCGTCGATCCACGAAAAACGCGCTGAGCTGCGGTCGCAGATTCAGGCGATGGTACCGGGTCTGGATGCGCCACCGACACTGGGGCGGCGGCGGCTCAGAGACAGTAATCCAAGGCCGTCATCCTGACGCAAGTCAGGACCTCGTTGGGCACGAGCTACTCTCGGGGAGGTCCTGACTTGCGTCAGGATGACGGGGTGTTTGTCAAAGCCGCCCTGACCGCCGCGACCGCATCATTCGCTTTCGTCCCGTCCGGCCCACCGGCTTGCGCCATGTCTGGCCGTCCGCCGCCGCCCTGGCCGCCGAGGGCAGTTGCGGCAACGCGAACGAGATCAACTGCCGAGAAGCGCCCGATCAGATCATCGGTGACCCCGACCGAAACGCTGCCGCGACCATCGTTCACCGCAACCAGCACGGCAACGCCTGACCCCATCCGCGTCTTGGCGTCATCGACCAGTCCGCGCAGGTTCTTGGCGTCGAGCCCTTCGATGACCTGGCCGATGAAGCCGACTCCGGCCACCAGTTCGGGTCCGGCCGTAGCCTCGGCCTTCGCACCGCCACCCAGCGCCAGCGCCTTTTTGGCATCGGCCAGTTCGCGCTCCAGCCGCTTGGCCTGATCGACGAGCGCCACCACACGGGCCGGAACTTCATCAGGGCGAGACTTCAAAGCCGCCGCCGCCGTCTGCAACCGCTGCTCCTGCTCGGTCAGGAACAGCCGGGCCGCCTCTCCGGTCAGCGCCTCGATACGCCGGACGCCGGAGGCAACCGCACTTTCTCCGGTGATCTTGAACAGGCCAATGTCACCCAGCGCTGTCACATGCGTCCCGCCGCACAGTTCAACCGAGTAACTTGCGTCACTGTCATGCCCCATCGACAGCACCCGCACCTCGTCGCCATATTTCTCGCCGAACAGCGCCATTGCCCCCGCCCCAATCGCGTCATCGGGCGTCATCAGCCGGGTCAAGACGGGATCATTGCTGCGAATTTGCGCGTTCACATCGGCCTCTACCGTAGCGATCTCGGCGGCGCTCATTGCCTTCTGATGCGAAAAATCAAAGCGCAGTCGGTCGGGAGCGACCAGCGAACCCTTCTGGGTCACATGCCCGCCGAGCCGCTGGCGCAGCGCCTCGTGCAGCAAATGCGTCGCCGAATGATTGGCGCGCACCTTGCCGCGCCGCGCCGCATCCACCGACAGTTTGACCGGATCGCCGACCGCAAGGCTACCGCTTGTGATCGCCGCATGATGGGCATGGAGCTTGCCCAGCGGCTTCGACGTATCCTGAACCTCGGCCCGCAAGCCTTTGTCTCCACTGATGATACCGGCGTCACCGATCTGGCCGCCGCTCTCGCCGTAAAACGGTGTCTGGTTGGTCAGGATCACCACCTCATCGCCAGCACCGGCCCGGTCAACGCGCACGCCGTCCCTGACCAGCGCGACGACGACGCCCTCGCCGTCATGGCCATTATAGCCGGTAAATTCCGTCGCCCCGCTGGCCTCGCTGATGTCGAACCACAGCGCCGCATCGCCCTTCTGGCCGGAGCCGGTCCACGCCGCCCGGGCTGCCCGCTTCTGCTCGGCCATCGCGGCGTCGAACCCGGCCTGGTCGACAGCAAAGCCCTGCGCCCGCAGCGCATCCTCGGTCAAATCATAGGGGAAGCCGAACGTGTCATAGAGTTTGAACGCGACCGTTCCCGGCAGCGTCGCCCCTGGCTTCATCGACCCTGTCGCCTCGTCAAGCAGCCGCAGACCGTTGGCAAGAGTCTGGCGAAACCGCGTCTCCTCGAACTTGAGCGTCTCCTCGATCAAGGCTTGCGCCCGCACCAGTTCGGGATAGGCCGCGCCCATCTGGCCGATCAGCGCCGGAACCAACCGGTGCATCAACGGCTCTTTCGCACCCAGCAGATGCGCATGCCGCATGGCGCGGCGCATGATCCGGCGGAGGACGTAACCGCGCCCCTCATTGGCTGGCAGTACGCCGTCGGCAACCAGAAACCCGCTGGTCCGCAGATGGTCGGCGATCACCCGGTGCGACGGACGGCGTCCGTCTTCCGAATTCGCGCCCGACAGCGATTCCGATGCCTCGATCAGTGTCCGGAAGGTGTCGGTGTCATAATTATCGGTGACGCCCTGCAGCACAGCGGCAATGCGCTCCAGCCCCATGCCGGTGTCGATGCTCGGCTTGGGCAGCGCGTGCCGCGTGTCCGCATCAACCTGCTCATATTGCATGAACACCAGGTTCCAGATTTCAACGAACCGGTCGCCGTCTTCATTGGGTGACCCCGGCGGGCCGCCCGGAATATGCGCGCCATGATCATAGAAAATCTCGGAACACGGTCCGCACGGCCCGGTATCGCCCATCGACCAGAAATTGTCCGAGGTCGGGATGCGGATGATGCGATCGTCCGGCAGTCCCGCGATGCGCTTCCACAGATCAAACGCCTCATCGTCGGTGTGATAGACCGTGACGCACAGCCGCGCCGGATCGATACCCCATTCGCGGGTGATCAGCGTCCAGGCATGTTCGATTGCCTGCGCCTTGAAATAATCCCCGAACGAGAAATTGCCGAGCATTTCGAAGAAGGTGTGGTGGCGCGCGGTGTAGCCGACATTGTCGAGGTCATTGTGTTTTCCGCCGGCCCGCACGCATTTCTGCGATGATGTGGCGGTGCTGTACGGCCGCGTCTCAAGGCCGGTGAACACATTCTTGAACGGCACCATGCCCGCGTTGACGAACATCAGTGTCGGATCATTGTGCGGCACCAATGGCGCCGAAGGCACGACACGGTGCCCGGCCTTGCCGAAATAGTCGAGAAACGACCGGCGGATATCGTTGGTGGATGTCATGTCTTGCGGCTTAGGCGACTGCGGAGCGAAGGTGAACCCCCTCCCCTCTCGCAGACCGTCATTTCGCGAACTGGTAAGGCCCGCCCTTTTCGAGCGCGCGGCGATAGGCCGGACGGCCCTGCAGCCATTTGACGAAGCCTGCCAGCTTCGGGCGTGTCGCGGTGCGGCCCTGCGCAACCGCGACTTCCGCTGGAAAACTCATCATGATGTCGACGGCGCTGAGGTCATTCAGGACGTAATGGCCGCTGTCATTCAGTTCGGCCTCCATATAGTCGAAATGGCTGTCGAGCTGCTGCCCGAGACGTGGCAGGAGCGGAGCCGCGGCCTCTCCCAACCGACCCACATACAGTGCCAGCAGGATCGGGGTCATCGCCGAACCTTCGGCGAAGTGCATCAGTTCGGTGTGGCGGACGTGTGCCGCTGTTCCCCTCGCAGGCACCAGATGCCCGCCGCCGTGCCGCTCGCAGATATATTCGGTGATCGCGCCCGACTCGGTCACCACCAGACCGTCATCGACAATCACCGGCGACTTGCCCAGCGGATGGACGGCGAGCAGCTCCGGCGGCGCGAGGCTGGTCACCGCGTCGCGCTGATGATGGACGATTTCATAGGGCGTCCCCAGTTCCTCAAGCAGCCACAGAATGCGCTGCGAGCGTGAATTGTTGAGATGGTGAACCACGAGCATCGTCTGTCTCCTGTAAATCAGTTTGTGGCGGTGACGATCCAGATCGCGCCTGCCAGCTGGACGGTGCGGCCCACCAGATAAGGCTGCAACGCCGCCGTCAGCCGGTCCCGGATCACCGGTCGAGCGTCCTTGCCGAGTTCGCGCGCGGCGGCGGCGGCTGGTCCAATCCGCATCAACAGGCTGACGGCATCGGCGACGGGATCATCTCCGCTACCGACGGTCATTTCAACATCATGGGCTACCGCTGCGGCCCCGTGCCAACCTGCATCGGCAAGCAACCGCTTGGTCCGCGCCGCGTCGGCTAGCGCGGTTGGGCCCGGGGCGTAGGGATCGACTGGCTCAGCAGGTGGCAATAGTCCAGCCAGTGCCTGCATCGGAACACTGAAGGCCGGATTCGAAGCGGCAGCCTGCCAGCACGCAAACGCCAGTCGTCCTCCCGCACGGGTTGCCATCCGCAGATTGGCGAAGGCTGCAACCGGATCGGCAAAAAACATCATCCCGAACCGGGACAGGATGAGGTCATGGCCTTCGGGAAATGTCCCGGTCTGAGCATCAACCTCCACGAAGGTAACATCGGTTCGGCCAGTTGCCCGCGCCCGTGCACTCGCCAGCAATTGTCCGGAAATATCGACGCCCGTCGTGGTCCCATCAGGACAGGTCAGATCGGCAAGCGCCAATGTGGTGGCGCCGGCCCCGCAGCCGATATCAAGGCTGCGCTCACCTTGCTGTGGCTGTGCGGCGGCAAACAGCGGCGCGTTGACAGCGGACAGCCATTGATCAAGTCTGGCCTGTTCCTCAGCCCAGACCCGCCCGACATCGCCGTCCCAATATTCGCGCTGCGCATCGTTCATGGTGCACCTTGTGGCATGTCGCGAGCTCGGCGACAAACCGTCACGCGACCTGCATCACCGCGATTTCGCAGCCGCCAGGATCACGGACATGGAAGCGGCGGCCGCCGGGGAACGCAAAGGTCGCCAGCGTGATCGTGCCGCCCGCCGCCTCGACGCGCGACTGCGCTGCCTCCAGATCGTCGACCTGAACCACGGCCAGCGGCGCTGCAGTCAACTGCCCGGCATCGGCATTCAGTCCCAGATCGACATCGCCGGTCATCGTTGAGGCATAATCGGGACCGAAGTCGGTCATTGGCCAGCCAAAGACCGCCGTATAGAAGGCCTTGGCCGCCACATAGTCGCCCCGGACCGGCAGCTCGACATAGTTGATTCGACCGTTCGGCTGGCTCACAGATCGTCCTCCTCGCTCGGTCCGACCATCAAGGCTTCGGCAACGCCGGCCGAATTGGCGCGGATCGCCTTTTCAAGTCGGTCCTGAAGCTCGGGATTGGCCTTCAGGAAGGTTTTGGAATTCTCCCGGCCCTGCCCGATGCGGATCGAATCATAGGAGAACCAGGCACCGGATTTTTCGACCAGCCCGGCCTTCACGCCAAGGTCAAGAATCTCGCCAGTCTTCGACACGCCTTCTCCGTACATGATGTCGAACTCGACCTGCTTGAACGGCGGCGCGACCTTGTTCTTGACGACTTTCACCCGGGTGGTGTTGCCGACGATTTCGTCGCGGTCCTTGATCTGGCCGATGCGGCGGATATCGAGGCGGACACTGGCGTAGAATTTCAGCGCGTTGCCGCCGGTGGTTGTTTCCGGATTGCCGTACATCACACCGATTTTCATCCGCAGCTGATTGATGAAGATCACCATGCACCGGGAGCGGCTGATCGATCCGGTCAGTTTGCGCAAGGATTGCGACATCAGCCGGGCCTGCAGTCCGACGTGGCTGTCACCCATCTCGCCCTCGATCTCGGCGCGCGGGACGAGTGCAGCGACCGAATCGATGACCAGCACGTCAATTGCATTGGAGCGTACCAGCGTATCAACAATCTCCAGCGCCTGTTCACCGGTGTCGGGCTGCGAGATGATCAACTCGTTGATATCAACGCCAAGCTTTTTGGCATAAGCCGGATCGAGCGCATGTTCGGCATCGACAAAGGCTGCCGTGCCGCCATTTTTCTGGGCTTCGGCGATGACGTGCAGCGCCAAGGTTGTTTTGCCCGAGCTTTCCGGCCCGTAAATCTCGATGACCCGCCCGCGTGGCAGTCCGCCAACCCCAAGCGCAATGTCGAGACCGAGCGAGCCGGTCGAAATCGTCTCGACTTCCATCGTCTCCCGCTGCCCGAGCTTCATCACCGAGCCCTTGCCGAACGCGCGATCAATTTGCGCCAGTGCGGCCTCAAGCGCTTTTTGTTTGTCCATGCCGTTATCCACCAATTTCAGGGCTGCGCTCATCGTCCCATCCTCTTCGTAGCCATGTGCAAATGGCGGTGCAATCCGCCATTTGTATTGGCTTTGTTCTCATTTTGCAAGAGAACATTTCAAGAATGAATTTCGGTTAAACAATTGATAGTAAATGCAATCAGCAATTCGTCCGGAATCATTATATTATGACCTAGTCCGGCGCGCCGGTCTACCCGGTCAACCGGGCGGGGTCATTGATTCGCGAGCCATGGTGGTGCGGACGAGGTCACCGAGTTCCTGGACCGAAAATGGCTTCGCGAGGAAGACCACCCCAGGCACATCAATCGACTTGCGCAATTGCTCCTCGGCATAGCCGGACATGAAGATCACCCGCAGCGTCGGGTATCGCTCGCGCGCATGGCGAACTAGTGTCGGGCCGTCCATCATCGGCATCACGACATCGGAGACCAGCAGGTCGACCCCGTCCGGGCGGCGCTCGAGGATTTCCAGCGCCTCCTCGCCGTGCGCTGCGGTCAGCACCGTGTAGCCTTTGCGGGTCAGGGCGCGCTCGGCTACGGCGCGGACCATCGCCTCGTCTTCGACCAGCAGGATCGTGCCGCTGCCCCAGGCTTCGGGGCTCGCCAATGTTACCTCGGCCGGAGTTTCGGCCACAGGTGCGGCCACCTGGAGCGGCAGGTAGATCGTAAACGTCACGCCGCGCACTGCCCCGGGCTCGGCAAAAATGAAGCCGCCGGTTTGCTTGACGATCCCATAGACCGTCGAAAGCCCGAGGCCGGTCCCTTTTCCGAACTCCTTGGTCGTAAAGAACGGCTCGAATATCTTGCCGATCACGTCCGGCGGAATCCCGGCACCGGTGTCCTCGACCGCGATCACGACATAGTCGGCGGCCGGCATCATGTCATAGCCAAGCTTGGCAGATTCAGCGGCCGACACCGCATAGGTGCTGATCGTCAACTCGCCGCCGTCGGGCATCGCATCGCGGGCGTTGACCGCCAGATTGACAACAACCTGCTCAAGCTGGCCGGGGACGGCGCGCACCGGGCCAAGATTGCGACCGTGTTTGACCGTAAGCGTCACCCGCTCGCCGAGCAGGCGTTTGAGCAGATGCGACAATTCTCCGATCACGTCGGGCAGCTGAAG
>JAYVLC010000016.1:0-12502 GCA_043759675.1 Sphingosinicellaceae bacterium | reverse complement strand
GCCTACCGGATGGCGCTGCGCAACCGGTTGAACCCGATGACCAGCATTTTGGGCGGCGCGTTCGAAAATGCCAAGGCGAACCCCAAGCGCGTGGTCTTTGCCGAGGGCGAGCAGGAAGTGGTGTTGCGCGCCGCTGTCAGTTTCCGGGATGGCGGCTACGGCACCCCGGTGCTGGTCGGGCGCGAGGAGCCGATTCGTGAAGCCCTCGCCCGGATCGGAGTCAGCGATGCCGGGACGCTCGAAATCCATAACAGCGCCATCAGCCCGCTCGTTCCGGCGATGGTTGAACGACTGTACGGGCGGATGCAGCGACACGGCTATCTGACCCGCGACATCGAGCGGATGGTCAATCATGAACGCAACATCTTCGCCGCGCTCATGGTCGAGATGGGCGAGGCCGATGCGATGGTCTCGGGTGTGACCCGGCATTTCAATCAGGTGATGGGCCAGGTGGCAAAGGTCATCGATGCCGAACCGGGCCACATCCCGTTCGGCGTGCATATGTTCGTCGGCCAGTCACAGACCATCTTTGTTGCAGACACCGCCGTGAACGAACGACCCGATGCAACGATGCTTGCTGACATTGCCGAACAGACCGCGGCCATTGCCAAGCGGCTGGGCCAGGAGCCACGTGTCGCATTCCTGAGTTACTCCAACTTCGGTAACCCGGAAGGGACGATCGTCGAGAATCTGCGCGACGCGGTGAAACTGCTCGATGCCCGGGGCGTCACCTTCGAATATGAAGGCGAAATGTCCGCCGACGTGGCACTGAACCGCAACATGTCATCGGTCTATCCCTTCTCCCGGCTGACCGGGCCGGCCAATGTGCTGATCATGCCCGGCCTGCACGCTGCCAATATCTCGGCAAAACTGCTGAAGGAATTGGGCGGCGGGCGGGTGATCGGTCCGATGCTGGTCGGCATGGCAAAGCCCGTGCAGATCGTGCCGATGACATCAGGCGCAACCGACATCGTCACGATGGCGGTGCTAGCGGCGTCGGGCGTGGTCAAATAGGATGGCGGACCAATGACTGTGCCTACCCTGTTCTTTGTCCACGGCATGTGGGGCACACCGGCGCATTGGGACGGAATGCGCACCTATTTTGAGGCCCGCGGTCATTCCACCGAGGCGCCGGTCCTGCCGTGGCACGACATCGATCCTCGCGCACCGGCACCGCCCCAGCTCGGGGAGGTTTGCGTCGGCGACTATGTTGCGTTCCTGCTCGATCAGCTCTCCCGGATCAGCGGGCCGGTCGTGCTTGTGGGCCATTCGATGGGTGCGATGCTGGTGCAACTGGTGGCAGAACGCGTGCAGCCACAGGCCCTGATCCTGCTATCGCCGGGACCGACGGCGGAGACGGGGGCACTCGCGATTTCGCCCCTCCGCGCCACATCGGGCGTCACGACCAAGGCGGGCTGGTGGAAAAAGCCGACCAGGATCGACCGCGACAAGGCGCTTTGGGGCATCTACAACGAAGTTCCGGCAGACATCGCCAATCAGGAAGCCGATGCGCTGGTCTGGGATTCCGGGCGAGTGCTGTTTCAGATGGCGATGCCGTGGGCCGACCCGGCGCACGGGACACGGCTGGATTATGGACGCCTGCGGATGCCAAGCTTGGTGGTGGTTGGCGACCAGGACCGGATCACACCTGTCGCCAATGCGCGTGCCACAGCACGCAAACTGGCCGGACAGGTCGATTACCGCGAAATTTCCGGGGCCGGCCACTGGCTGTTCCATTCGCCGGTGGTCGAGCAGGTCAGCGCCGAGATGACAGTTTTCCTTTCCTCACTCGACTGAGCAACGCCACTGCACCAACGCCGAACAGCGACCAGCCGGCAGGCTCGGGCGTCGGCATGGCGGGAAGTTCGACGAACTCGACCGGATCATTTTTCACCTCGCTGACGGCGGCCATTTGAATCTCGCCGGCAAATGCCGCGCGCATGTCGTTGGACGCCAGAACCAGATCGGCGCGACGCCACCACAATGGTTCGCCGGCCGGGTCGGGTTCAGCCACCGTTGATCGATGGGCCTGGCGCTTCCTCACGCCCGGCGGCGCGCGCGCAGTTGGCACGTCGACGAACCCGCCGAGCATGGGGCGCCGATCGAGAAAGCCCCCGCGCAAGGCCTCCGCCGGATCCATCGCTGATGCAATCAGGAGGGCAAGCAACAAGCAGGCTGCGAAATAACGCGCTGGCGGCCAGCGACGAAGGTTGAACACATACACAACCAACAGTTGTATCTTGACAAACTGAACAGCCGGTAAACAGCGCCGTTAGACCCGAAGCCGCAACGCCGTCAGGCCAGCCGCGATCCACTAAGGAGTGCAGAGCGGCGGCGCTGAATGCTCGAGCCAAGGCCGAGCGCTTCCCGATATTTGGCGACGGTGCGGCGCGCGATATCGAAACCCTCCCCCCTCAGCATGTCGACGAGCTTGTCGTCACTGAGGATGGTGCTGGCCGTCTCGACACCAATGAGCAGCCGGATGCGCGTCTTGACTGCTTCGGACGAAACCGCCTCCTCGTCACCTGCACCCTGGATCGCACTGGTGAAAAAATATTTGAGTTCATACAGCCCGCGCTCACACGAAAGATATTTGTTCGACGTCACCCGGCTGACCGTGGATTCGTGCATCGAAATTGCGTCAGCAATCGCGCGGAGGTTGAGCGGCTTCATACGCGACACACCCTGTTCGAAGAATCCCTGCTGCTGCCGCACAATCTCGGTTGCGACGCGGACAATGGTCCGGGCCCGCTGGTCGAGCGCCTTCGCTAGCCAGTTGGCCGATTGCAGGCATTCCGACAGGTAATTTTTGGCCGCGCGTCCCGACGCGTGGCTGACCAGTTCGGCGTAGTAAGTCCGGTTGACAAGCAGGCGTGGCAGGGTGGCGCTGTTGAGTTCGACCGCCCAGCCGCCTTTCGGCAACCGGGCGACGAAGATGTCAGGCACAATCGACTGTGTTCGCTCGCCGCCATGGACCAGCCCCGGCTTGGGATTATAGGCGCGAAGTTCACGGACCATGTCGGTCAGGTCCTCCTGATCAACGGCGCAGATGCGCCGCAGCGCCCCCATGTCGCCGCGCGCCAGCACCTCCAAATTGTCCAGCAGCTTTGCCATCGCCGGATCGTACCGGTCGGCTTCCCGCGCCTGCAACGCCAGACATTCCCCGAGCGAGCGGGCCCCGACCCCGGTGGGCTCGAAACCCTGAATCGCGGTCAGCACCGTCTCGACGCGACCCAGCTCAACCCCAAGGCGGATCGCCACTTCACCGAGCGTCCCCGTCAAGTATCCCGATTCGTCGATGAGGTCGATCAGGTGGCGAGCAATGATCAAATCGGGGCCGTCAAGCGCCTGCTGCGCCTGATCGACAAGAATGTCCGACAGCGATCGCTCGTCTGACAGCATCGATTCAAAGCCGTCAGGCGGTGGCTCTCCGCCACTGCGGCTCGGGCCGCCATCCATGCCGAGCCCGCCGTCGAGCCCGTGCCCGCCAGTGTCGACGATGCTGTCGGATCCGCTGTCATCGTGAAAGGCGTCCGAGGCGAAGTCGCAGTCCAATGGCGAGTCCGCGACGGCGTCGCCAGTTGCCATCAACTGATCAGCGGTGGCGGGCTCCGGCGAATCATACTCAAAGTCGCCACCATCACCGTCAGCGTCATCATCGCCACGATCCGGCTCAGCCATCGGCTCGGTGGCGGGGCCGTCGTCGCCCGCCGCTTCAAGCAGGGGGTTCTTCTCGATCTCCACCGCCATAAAGGCTTCGATTTCGAGATTGGTCAGCGTCAGGAGTTTGATGGCCTGCTGTAACTGCGGGGTCATCACCAGCTGTTGGGACTGCCGCAGATCGAGGCGGGGACCCAGGCTCACAGGCTACAGGCTGAAGCTCTCGCCGAGGTAGACGCGGCGCACATCTTCATCGGCGACAAGGTCGGTCGGTGTCCCCTCAAAAAGCACACGACCGTCGTAGATGATGCAGGCGCGGTCGACGATGTCGAGCGTCTCGCGCACGTTATGATCGGTAATCAGAACGCCAATGTCCCGGTCCTTCAGGTGCCGCACCAGGTCGCGGATGTCGGAGATCGAGATCGGGTCGATACCGGCAAACGGCTCGTCGAGCAGCATGATCGAGGGCGCAGCCGCCAGCGCCCGGGCAATCTCGCAGCGGCGACGCTCGCCGCCCGATAGCGCCATCGCAGGGGCTGTGCGCAGGCCCTTCATCGAGAATTCATCGAGCAATTGCTCGAGCCGGGCTTGCCGGACGTCCAGATCGGACTCGACCACCTCAAGCACCGCGAGGATATTCTGCTCGACGGTCAGGCCCCGAAAAATCGAAGTTTCCTGCGGCAGATAGCCCAGCCCGAGTGCCGCGCGGCGGTACATCGGCAGGCCGGTGATGTCGGCCCCGTCCAGCATGATCCGGCCCTGGTCCGGCAGCGCGAGGCCCATGATCGAATAGAAGCATGTGGTCTTGCCGGCCCCGTTTGGGCCAAGGAGGCCGACGACCTCGCCGCGCTTGACCGACAATGACACATCACGGAGCACGATGCGCTTGTCGTAGCGCTTGCCGATCGAGACGACCGCCAAACCCTGGTCCGCTGACGAGGCCGCAGTGGCGCGTTCAGCCATCACCGCATTCGCGTCCAACACCCGCCACCTCAACCCATTGCATACATAGCAAACCGGGCCGGTTGGCTCGGTTCGTGCATGATGTGGTTGCAGGATAGCTTCAGCACAGCAAGCGCGGCAAGCGAAACCGCGCCAAAGCGCTATTTTCCCGGGCGGGGTGGCACGACGAAGCGCCCGGTCACCCGGCTGCTGGCCACACCACCGGAGGCTGCGCCGTCGAGCGTCGAGCGCCCACTGTCCAGATCAATCGCCAAGCGCTGGCCGCGCAGGACCGAATCGCCGCGGTTGAGCACGACGTCCCCGATCATCGTCAGCTGTCGCTGCTCAACATCGTAAACCCCGTAGGACGATCTGGCCCGCTCCGACGGACTGACGAGCAGGAAACCGCCTTTGGCGTCGATGCGCAGGATCGTCGGCGTTCCGCCCGCACCCTTTTCATAAAAGACCCGCAACTCGGCGGCCTCCAGATTCATATCCTGTTGCCGGACCTTCACCGCACCGGAGAAAATCGCAATATTCTGCTGGTCACGAACCTCTATGCGCTGGGCATCAATGTCGATCGGCGCATTGGTATCATGTCCCTTCAATGCCGAGCTGCCGAGCCCTTGCGCCAAGGCTGGGGTGGCAAGACAAAGGAGCAAGGTCGGGAGCAGGCTGCGCATGAGGATCATCTGCCGGTTCGCCGCGCGATGTGCAAGGACGCGCCGCCATCGAGTGTCACGACCCGGCCGCGCACATCGGCACGCAGGCGACCGGCCCGGAAAGCCCCGAGCGGCACCCGACCATCGACCATGCCGCCACTCGCCAGCGTCCGGCTGGCAAGATCAACCGTCACATCGCGCGTTTCCAGCCTTGTGCCATCTGCGCCGGAAAACCGGACCGGACCGATCATCATGATCTGTTCGCGCTTCATGTCATATTTGCCGGCATCGGCGACGGCGCGCGATGGTCCATCTTTAGCCGCCAGTTCGGCACTGATCCCCGACAATTCGACGACTGGCGTTGCTGAATTGCGCTGGACGGCGCGCGCCGCCGAAATGATGAACCGTTGGCCCCGGCTATCTTCGCCACGGTAAACCGCGCGTTCAACCAGCAACCGTTCACGCGCACTGCCGACCTGATCCTTCGATAGCAGGAAGGAGAACTCCTCCGACGCGGTCAGCGGCAAGATCAGAAAGGTCAAACCCAACGCCGCAGCGGCGGCTGGCAGCACGACTTTCAGCACGGTCATCCAGCGGTCGAACCCGCTGCCGGGTCGCGCCGACAATTGGCGCGCCGTATAATTCGTGCTGGGTGAGCGGGTCATGTCAGATATGCGCGAAAATATCGATCTCGGGCCAACCGGCCAAATCAAGCTCCGCCCGGTGCGGCAGGAAATCGAAACAGGCCTGCGCCAGTTCGGTCCGCCCTTCCCGCGCCAGCCGTTCGGTCAGCAGCGTGGTTAGGCGGTGCAGAAACCGGACGTCGGATGCCGCATAGTCCTTCTGCGCGTCGCTCAGCACCGGTGCGCCCCAGTCCGATGACTGTTGCTGCTTGGAGATTTCCACGCCCAGCAGTTCGCGCACCAGGTCTTTCAGGCCATGGCGGTCGGTGTAGGTCCGGATCAAGCGCGAGGCGGTCTTGGTGCAAAACACCGGCCCGGCCATGACCCCGAGATATTGTTTCATGATCGACAGATCGAAACGCGCGAAATGATAGAGTTTGAGCCGGGCAGGGTCCGCCAGCAGCGCCTTCAGATTGGGCGCGTCATATCGGCCGGGATCAAAGCGCACCAGATGTTCATCGCCGTGGCCGTCGGCCAGCTGAACCAGGCATAGCCGGTCGCGGGCATTGATCAGGCCCATCGCCTCGGTATCGACCGCAATCGGGCCGGGAGCGAACACATCATTCGGCGGCAGATCGCCTTCGTGGAGAAAGATCGTCATGGCGCAGTCGTTAAGCCGCACTCGGCAGAAAAGCTAGGCGTTGCGGCGCTCCCTGGCTCGGCGCGATATGATGTTGAGAATCTCGACGCCAGCCGAGAAGGCCATGGCTGCATAGATGTAGCCCTTGGGAACATGCACACCAAAGCCATCGGCGATCAATGTCATGCCGATCATCAGGAGGAACCCCAGCGCCAGCATCACAACAGTCGGGTTCTTGTCGATGAATGACGACAGCGGGCCGGCGGCGAACAACATACCTGCAACAGCAACGATGACGGCAATGAACATCACCGGGATGTGGTCGGTCATGCCAACGGCGGTGATAATCGAATCGATTGAAAACACGATGTCGAGCATGATGATCTGGCCGATCGCTGCTGCAAAGCCGATGCGAACGGCAGCATCGGCAGCGGCATGCTGCTTTTCAGCCGGATCGACGCTCTCGTGAATTTCGCGCGTTGCCTTCCAGACCAGAAACAGGCCACCGGCGATCAGGATCAGGTCGCGCCAGGAAAATCCGTGGTCAAAGGCGGTGAACAGCGGTTGGGTTAACTGAACGATGTAGGCGACTGAGCCGAGCAGAACGAGCCGGAGACCCAGCGCCAGCCCGATACCGATCCGCCGCGCCTTGGGGCGCATGTCCTCGGGCAATTTATTGGTCAGGATCGAGATAAAAATCAGATTGTCGATGCCGAGCACCAGCTCCATCGCAATCAGGGTGACAAGGGCGGCCCAGGTTGCGGGCTCGGCGAACAGTGTGATGAGATCGGTCATAGCCGGGGTAATTGGGGACTGTCGGCTCGTCTCGCAAGTGGCTGCCTGCGCCTATCTAGTCGCCCAGAATATCGCTCCGGCCAAGCCAGACCCACAGCGCGCCCCCGATCGCGATGCTGAGCAATGTAATCACCCAGAAGCCAGTGCCGTGCTGGCCAAACGGGATGCCGCCGACATTCATGCCGAACAGGCCAGTCAGGAACGTGAGCGGCAGGAAGACAGTCCCTGCCACCGTCAGGACCAGATTGCGCTCATTCATCGATTCCGCACGCATGTCGGCGAGTTGCTCGGTCAAAACGGCCCCCCGTTCCCGCACCGAATCAAGCTCCTCGACCATGCGTGTCACCCGGTTCAACGCCTCCCCGATGTGGATGCGGTCATCCTCATTCAACCAGGCAAACCGGCCGAGAATCAAGCCCGACAGCGCGTCCCGCTGCGGGCTGATATAGCGCCGCAAACCGATCGCGGTGCGGCGAACCCGGCCGATCCGTTCGCGCAAGGATTTCATTTCACCCTCGATGACATCCTCCTCCAGCCGGTCAACGGTGTCAGCAAGGTCGTTAATCGGCGTCTCCAGCCGGATGGTCAGCACTTCGGCGAGATGGACGATCAGGTCGCCAGGGTCCCTGACCCGGCCCGCCTCGACCACCGCAATCAGGTCGTCGAGTGCGAGCATCGGGCGGTAGCTGACACTGAGCACCCGCCCGGCCTCGGCCCACAGACGGATCGACACCAAATCTTCCGGATCAGCGTCGGGATTCATGTTGACCCCGCGCAAATTCACCATCACCCCGTCATCAAGCGGTGTTGCGCGCGGGCGGGTCTCAATCGCGGAAAGCGCCGACACAGCCGCGACCGGAATGCCCGACTGGTCGCGCAGCCAGGCCATGCAATCGGCGCTATTGCCGTCGATGTGGAGCCAGACCAGCGCTGAGCCATTGCGGTTCGCCTCGGCCTCAACAAGCGCAACCCGGTGTGCGCTGCCGTCATGGGCAATGATGAAGGCCAGACTTTCGGTGGTCATGCGCCGACAAAAACGCTGCGACCGGCGGGCAGGTCAAGTGGTGGTTTGGTGCAAAGGGTTCGCAGCGCATCGCGGCGAGCCCGGTCAAGGATGGACGGTGACGCGGCCAGGTTGTGGAAAACCGTGTCAGCCTGCGACAAGGCCCGCAATTGCCGTAACGTCAGGTCATCAGGATCTGTGACCGTGATGATCGTCAGACTGTCGTGTGGCGGAACCGGAGCTGCCAGCGCCGCCGCAATCACCGCTCCCGGGTTCGCAACATCACTAAGCGGATCGAGCGCTCCCCCCGGGGCGAGCAGCGCATCCCAGAAACGGCGGCGGCCAGCCGGATCAGGGAGCGCGGCAGTAACCGGGGTTCTGGCCCGGTGGATCGCGGTGGCTAGCGCGCCGAGGCTCGCAGGCAGCAAGGCCTCAAACCGTTCGCGCAGCGCCTTTGCGAGCGTCGCGGACGCGCCCGCGGTGCCGATGGCCAGCGTCACCGGCGCGCGGTCAATGATCGAGGGCGTGGTGAAATCGCACAGCTCCGGCCGGTCGACGACATTGACCAACAGTCCTGCTGCCTTCAGCTGCACCGCCTCGGCTTCGGCGTCATCGCTGGCAACAAAGGCCAGCCGGATGTCTGGGCCAAATTCGGTCACAGCGAGGCCGCCGGCCGCCGCCACCAATCGCGCCTTGGCCGCCGCCGCTTCGCCGGTGCCGGTGACCAGGACGGGCTGACCCCGCAGATTCACAAAGATGGGCAGCTGTTCCACGCCGGTAACTTTGGCACAGTGCAGCGGCGTCCGCCATGCTATGTGCCGGCCATGAACAATGACCTGATCCTCGTCACCGGTTCCATCATCGCCCGCCCCGAAACGCTGAACGAATTATTGCGGGTCAGTCTGGAGCACGTTCGCCGCTCCCGCACCGAACCCGGCTGCATCGCCCACAATGTCCAGACCGATTGCGAAAACCCGCTCAGACTGGTGTTCGCCGAAACCTGGGCCAGCGAGGCAGCGCTGCTGGCGCATTTTGCCGTGTCCGAATCGCGGGAATTCGCTGCGCTGGCCGGGAAACTGGCGGCCGAGCCGACCCAGATCGGCATTTATGAAGCTCGGCCATCGGGCTTGATGGCCCGGATGGCCCGCTAGCTAAAACACCGGCTCGTTCGGGTCAGACGCTGTTTCATGGATCCCGCATTCAACCTTGTCCCAACCGCGCCACCGGCCAGCGCGGGGGTCTTCGCCGGGCTGGACGATGCTGGTGCAGGGCATGCAGCCGATGGACGCATAGCCCTGGGCTTCGAGCGGGTGACGCGGGAGCAGGTTCGTGGCGAAGTAAGCGTCAAGGTCTGCCTTCGCCCAATCCGCGAGCGGATTGATCTTCAGGCGACCCTCGTCAATCTCGAAGCGTGGCAGGGCGGCGCGACCGGCCTGAAAGCCTTTGCGGCCTGAAATCCAAGCATCAAAGGGCTGAAGCGCGCGGCGCAGCGGCTCAACCTTGCGCAGGTCGCAGCAGCCGTCGGGATCATAGGACCAGCGCAGGCTTGTCGTGTCCTTCTGCGCCAACAGATAGGGGTCGGGGCGGAAAACCCGGAGGTCGGTGAAGCCCAATTGTTCCGCCAGCGCGTCACGGTACGCCAGCGTTTCGCCAAACATCTTCTGGGTGTTGACAAAAATGACCGGGATGCCGGTGTCGACCTGCGCGACATGGTGGAGAAGCACGGCTGATTCAGCCCCGAAGGAGGAAACAGCCGCAACCCGGTCGCAAAGTTCGCCAGTCAGCAAGTCGCGCAGCATTTCGGGTGTCGCAATTCCCGCATAGCGCAGGGTCAACCGATCGACGTCCGCCTGTGTGAACGGCGGATTCGAATCGATAACATCAAGCTGGCGCACCGGTTCAGCCATGCCGCAAGCGCCACGCCTGCGGCCGATGGTCGGCGGCGTCCTGATAGACGAAATCATAGCGCGCGAGCGCCCGGTCAACGGCGGCCTGATCCAGTGATTTTTCCGGCGCGAAACTGTCAAACCCGGCGCGGCGCATATACCAAAGCTGATCGACGAGGACGTTGCCCGCCGCGCGCAATTCGCCGGTGTAGCCCATTTCCTCCCGCAAAATCCGGGCGGCGGAATAACCACGGCCATCGCGGAAGGTCGGGAAGCTGATCTCCACCAGCCGCAACCGGTCCAGCGCGGGCGTGAGGCGACGCACATCCTCGCCAGGCTCGATGCGCACGGCGCTGGCATTGGTCTGATCGAGGAAGCCGTCAAGCGTGGTGCCGGGCTCATCGACCGCCACATCGTCGCGGAAGCGAAGCTCACTCATCTGCCCCTCTCCCTTGAGGGGAGAGGTCGACTCGCCATGAGGCGAGCGGGTGAGGGTGAAAGCTGTGCTTCCGCCCAACTACCCTGCAATCCACCCTCACCCGCTCGCAGCCCTGATGGCTGCGAGTCGCCTCTCCCCTCAAGGGATAGGGGGATGCGATAATCAGCCATAGACGGCCTCCTTGAAGGGTTCGACGCCGACGCGGCGGTAGGTATCGAGGAAGCGCTCGCCGGGAGCACGGACCTGCTGGTAGCGCTGGGTCACCTTCTCGACAGCATCGACAATGCCATCCTGCGAGAAACCGGGGCCGATGATTTTCGCCAGACTGACATCCTCAGCCCCTGATCCACCGAGCAGGAGCTGGTAATTCTCCTCCCCCTTCCGGTCGACGCCGAGGATGCCGATGTGACCGGCATGATGGTGGCCACAGGCATTGATGCAGCCCGATATCTTGATCTTCAACTCGCCAAGGTCGCGCTCGACCGGGGCCAGCCGTTCAGCAATCGCTTGCGCAACCGGAATTGAGCGGGCGTTGGCGAGGCTGCAATAATCAAGGCCGGGGCAGGCGATGATGTCGGTCGCCAGATCGAGGTTGGCATCCGCAAGGGCGATATCACGCAGCGCGGTCCACAGGGCGTAGAGATCAGCTTTGCGGACATAGGGCAGAACGAGGTTCTGCGAATGGGTCACGCGCAATTCGTCGAAGCTGTAGCGTTCTGCAAGGTCAGCAATCGCATCAATCTGATCCGCTGAGGCATCGCCGGGTATGCCGCCAACCGGTTTCAGGCTGATGGTTGCAATCGCATAGCCGCGTTGCTTGTGCGGGTGGACGTTGGTCTTCACCCACAGGGAAAAGTCGGGGTCCGACAGGTCCGTAACATCGCTGGCCGCCGCATAGGCCGGCGGCGCAAAACAGGCGTTGATCCGGTCGATTTCGGCTTGGGGCGCATCAATGCCGAGCGGTTTCAGGATCGCCCATTCGGCCTCGACCTGCGCGGTGAATTCAGCTGCACCGAGTTCGGTCACCAGAATCTTGATCCGGGCCTTGTAGATATTATCGCGGCGGCCATAGCGGTTGTAGACGCGCAGGATCGCCTCACAGTAACCGAGCATTTCGTCGGCAGGGATGAAGTCCCGGATCAGGCTGGCGATGATCGGGGTCCGGCCCATGCCGCCGCCGACATAGACTTTGAAACCCAGGATGCCGTCGCGTTCCACCAGTTGCAGACCGATGTCGTGCAGCTTCATCGCCGCGCGGTCGGTGTCGCTGGCGATCACTGCAATCTTGAACTTGCGCGGCAGGTAACTGAACTCGGGATGGAAACTTGACCATTGGCGCAAAAGTTCCGCCCAGGGGCGGGGATCACCAACCTCGTCGGCGGCGGCCCCGGCAAACTGATCGGACGAGATGTTACGGATGCAATTGCCGCTGGTCTGGATCGCGTGCATTTCGACGGTCGCCAGCTCGGCGAGCAGGTCCGGCGCGTCGCCGAGGCGAATCCAATTATACTGGATGTTTTGGCGCGTGGTGAAATGGCCGTAACCCCGATCATATTTGCGGGCGATATGCGCCAGCATCCGCATCTGCCGCCCGTCAAGCGTGCCATAGGGAATCGCGACCCGCAGCATATAGGCGTGAAGCTGGAGATAGAGGCCGTTCATCAGTCGCAGCGGCTTGAACTGGTCTTCGGTCAATTCCCCGGCCATCCGCCGCTGGGTCTGGTCGCGGAATTCATCGACCCGGGCGTCGACAATGGCCTGATCAATCTTGTCGTAACGATACATGTCAAATCACCCATTGGCCGGCGGCGCTGTCGCGCGACACGGCAAGATCTGGCCGAACGGTCGGGCC
>JAYVLC010000015.1:0-6121 GCA_043759675.1 Sphingosinicellaceae bacterium | reverse complement strand
CTTACCCAACCCGTCATCCTGACGAAAGTCAGGACCTCCCTGCCATTGGCCGCAAATCCCATGAGGTCCTGACTTTCGTCAGGATGACGGCCTGTTGTTGCTTGTCCGGTTATGCGGCGACGGCCTTGACGATCTTGCCGGGCGTGCGCGGTGGCTCGCCCTTTGGCAGCGCGTCAACATGCTCCATCCCCGAGGTCACGACGCCCCAGACGGTATATTGTTTGTCGAGGAAGCTTGCATCATCGAGGCAGATGAAAAACTGGCTGTTCGCTGAATTCGGGCTGCTGCTCCGCGCCATCGAGCAGACGCCGCGCGCATGGCGTTCCCCGGAAAATTCCGCCGCGACATCAGGCTTCTTCGATCCGCCCATGCCGGTCCCGGTCGGGTCGCCGCCCTGCGCCATGAACCCGGAAATCACCCGGTGAAACACCACCCCGTCATAAAACCCTTCATTGGCGAGACCCGCGATCCGTTCAACATGCTTTGGCGCGAGGTCAGGGCGCAGCTTGATCACCACATCGCCGGTATCAAGCGTCAGGGTCAGGGTGGTTGGTTGGTCGGTCATGTCGGCAATCCTTGAAAATTGGCAGTTGCGGGCCTGATAGCGGCAGTTGTGCTGATTCCACAACGCTGGCGTTTGCAGGCCGGGTCGATATGGTGCGGAATATGCCCGCCGCCAAGCCTGAACGCCCACCCCACCTGCCGCACGGACGCTGGCTCGGTGATTTCCCGGACCTGAGCGATGTAGAGAAGCGCCTGGTCAAAGACTGTGCGGCGGGGACCATATGCAAACTGGGGACCACCCGCCCGGAAACAGCAACCGCCGCCAACACCATCCGCGCTGGCCTGATCCGCTTCCTCGCCCTTGGCGGCGATGCTGCGCACCCGGTGCATGAAAAGGGCCTGCACCTAGAAGGGGCGTGGATCGAAGACCGTTTGGACCTCGAGATTGTCACCGCGACAGCATCGCTGCAAATGGTTCGCTGCAGGTTTGGAGCCGGGATTGGGGCAAGGGACTCCAAGCTTCCCAGCCTTTACCTCGATGGCAGCCAAATATCAGACCTGCGCGCCGACGGGGCAACCATTTGTGGCAATGTCCACCTCCGCTCTGGCTTCAACGCCACCGGCGCAGTGCGGCTGCTGGGCGCGCAGATTGGCGGCGATCTGACCTGCACAGGCGGCACATTCGGCAACGCCGACGAAGCTGGCGATGCGCTGGGCTTTGCGCTGTGCGCCGACCGCATCGTGGTGAAAGGCGGCGTGTTTCTGAACGCGGGCTTCAACGCCAGCGGCGAAGTGCGGCTGCTGGGCGCGCAGATTGGCGGCATGCTGAGTTGCAGAGGCGGCACATTCAGCAACGCCGACGAAGCTGGCAACCCGCTGGGCGACGCGCTGAACGCCGACGGTGTGGTGGTGACGGGTGCGCTATTCCTGCGAGGGGCGGACTTTACCGGAGGGGTGGATTTGACAGCGGCGCATGCGTCGTCACTTCTCGATGATGCGGCCTGCTGGCCCGACGGCGGCATCCGGATCGACGGGTTTCGCTATGACCGGATTGCGGAAGGCCCAACTGACGCTGCGACACGCATTACCTGGCTGCAGAAGCAAAGTCCGGCGCATATCGGCGACGATTTCCGGCCGCAGCCTTGGGAGCAATTGATCAAGGTGCTCCGGGAGATGGGGCATCCGGCGGACGCGGCCGAGGTCGCCATCGCCAAGCAGTTGGCGCTGCGGAAGGCGGGGAAGATTCAAGGACGCGGGCGAAATGCAATGCACTGGCTTTACGGTTGGCTGGCTGGTTTTGGCCATCAGCCCATGCGACTTGTCGGCCATATGGTCACGCTGTGGCTGGCAGCGGCGTTTTTCTTCTCCGTAGGCGCGGAGTATGGCTACATCGGCCCTTCGACTCCCTTGCTCAATTCCCCAACAATCGCCCGCGAGATTGACGATAAATGCGGCCACCGATTTGAGCTGGAAAAGCAGCATTGGACAAAATGCGCTGCCATGCCCGCGGAATATTCGACGTTTCAGCCGCTGCTCTATTCGCTCGACTTGATCCTGCCGCTTGTCGAACTTCAGCAGGACAAAGATTGGGGTCCTATCGTCGAAGAATCACCAGGCAATACCATGAGATATGGCGCTTTTCTCAGGTGGCTGATGTGGTTCGAAATCCTGTTCGGATGGTTTGCCAGCCTGATGTTCGTCGCCATCGTGGGTCGATTGGTCGACAAGGACTAAGCGCCCTTCCCCCCTCGCCCTTGAGGGAGAGGTCGACTCGGGCAGCGCCTGAGCGGGAGCGGGTGAGGCGACGGACCGGCAATGTCAGGGGTTTCACCCTCTCCCGCTCGCGGCATGACGCCGCGAGTCGCCTCTCCCTCAAGGGCGAGGAGGAGGACGACCCCAAAGGCTTCAAAACTGGATTGGCGCGCCCGGCTGGGTTCGAACCAGCGACCTCATGCTTAGAAGGCACGTGCTCTATCCAGCTGAGCTACGGGCGCGGGGTGGCTTGGGCTTTATCTGAAATTGTCGGCGTAGGCTTGGAGTTTCAGGGTGCGCGCGTTGTCGGTACGCACATCTGGGGTCAGCCCTGCGCGGGTGGCATAGGCTTGGGCGGCGTCCAGCGTCGGGAAGGTCAGGCGAACCTGCGCGCTGGTGTCGTCCGAGCTAATCCAGCCGGTCAGCGGATCATGGCCCTTGCGGTCGTTCGGCACGAATTCGAGCAGCCAGTCGCCCGCCCCCGCCCGCCCGGATTGCATCGCGCTTTTGCCGCGCTGGAGAATGCGAGCCGTCATGGAAACATCCCGAAACCGTTGGTTGTCGCTCAATTGCGTGTGCGGCGGGCCAGCGTCAAGCACCGGTTGTGGCAACCACAATGAAAATGGGGACCGGCATCGCTGCCAGTCCCCACTTCGTCGGGTCGGTCGTCCGGCGGTCCACCTTGCGGCTTCCCGGCCTTTCGCCCGGTCCGGCATCGCGCGCCGCGCTTTTCCCGAAGGTCTGGCGTGTCGCGGGCCGTGCCGTCGTTTCCGGCCCTGCTGGCGGGTCCCTGCTTGCACAGGTGCTGCCCGGTAGGGTCCTTGGCTTCGGCTGCCCCGTCGTGTCGTTTCCCGCTGTGTCCTTCCCCTTGCGGGTCCGGGCGTTTCGGGCGCGTTTCGCGTCGGCGTTGTGGTCGTTTCCTGATCCGCCGTTTCCGGCGGGCCGTGTCCCGGCCACACCCAGAACCTCTCATGGACCCCCGAGTCGTCAAAGCCCAAAATGCTGTCGCAGGCCTGTGGATAACGAGGATAACGGGGACAAGTCTGCCCTATCTGTTCATGCCGTTGCCGACGCCTCGTGGCTGCCCGATAGCCACGAGGCCACCGACCAACCGGAGTGCTGCCATGCCCCAAGGTTTCTCGACCGACCGTCTCCGGCGGATTGATGCATATCTGGACCGCAAATATGTGCGGCCGGGGCGCCTGCCGGGCACATTGACGATGATCGCGCGCAAAGGGGAATTGGCGCATGTCGGCGTGCGTGGCTTTGCCGATGTCGAGCGCGGTGCGATGCTCCGGGAAGACACAATCTTCCGGATCTATTCGATGACCAAGCCGGTCACGTCGGTCGCCTTCATGCAACTGGTCGAACAGGGACTGGTGGCGCTCGATGATCCGGTTCACCGCTATATCCCGGAATGGCGCGACCTGGCGGTGTTTGCCGCTGGCACCCACAAGACCGGTTTCCAGACCAAGCCCGTCGCGCGCCCGATGCTGATCGTCGATCTGCTGCGCCACACGTCTGGGCTGACCTATGGATTCCAGATGCGCACCAACGTCGATGCTGCCTACCGCAGCGCCAAGATCGGGGAGATTGAAAAGGCAGGTGACCTGACAAGCGTCATCACAGCGCTCGGCAAACTGCCGCTGGAATTCTCGCCCGGGTCCAAGTGGAATTATTCGGTTGCGACCGACGTGCTTGGGTATCTGGTTGAAAAAATCAGTGGGCGACCGTTCGAGGCGTATCTGCGCACCGAATTGTTTGAGCCGCTGGGCATGGCCGACACCGGATTTCATGTGCCCGCAGCCGATGCCTCGCGCCTCGCTGCCTGCTATCAGCCGACCCGGACCGGCGGCATCGAATTGATCGATGACCCGGAGAAAAGCTCCTACCTCGCCCCACCGAGTTTTGTATCGGGCGGAGGCGGGCTGGTTGGCACCGCCGCCGACTATCTGAAATTCTGCCAGATGCTGCTGAATGGCGGGACGGCGGGTGGCAAGCGCTACCTCAGCCGCAAGACAATCGACCTGATGACTGCAAACCATCTGCCCGGCGGCGTCGATCTGCCGGCCCTGTCGGTGTCGCTGTTCTCAGAAGCCAATTATGCCGGGGTCGGCTTTGGCCTCGGCTTTGGGATGACCATCGACCCGACTGCCTCGCTGATGCCGGGATCGGCAGGGGACTATTTCTGGGGTGGCGCTGCCAGCACCTTCTTCTGGATCGACCCAAAGGAGGAGCTGATCGCGATTTTCATGACGCAGCTCATCCCCTCAAGCACCTATCCGGTACGCCGGGAGCTGCGCACCCTCGTCTATTCCGCACTCGACGACTGAAACGCGCGGTGCATCAGGTCGCGCGTTGATGCGTCAAGATCGCCCTGCCCGCCCGCTTCGACCGCCTTCGCCATTTCCTTGCCGAGTTCAACACCCCATTGATCGAACGGATTGATGCCGAGCAACACTGCGGCGGCAAACGTCCGGTGTTCGTAAAAGGCTAGCAGTGCGCCGAGCGAATAGGGGTCGAGGCGGTCAAGCAGGATCGTCGTTGACGGGCGGTTGCCGGGGAAGGTTTTCGCCGCCGCCAGCGCTCGGTCTCCGCCGGTCAGGACCAATGCTTCGTCCATCGTCCGTCCGCGCATCAAGGCCGCACCTTGGGCAAAACAATTCGCCAGCAACTGCCGGTGGTGGGTGCTGCCAAGGCTGTGGCCGGGTTCGATCGAGGCGATGAATTCCACCGGCATGATCCGGGTGCCCTGGTGCAGCAACTGAAACACCGCATGCTGCGCATCGGTGCCGGTGCCACCCCAGGTGACCGGTGCGGTCGGCAGGGAAACCGGAGCACCGTCGCGCGTGACCGACTTGCCGTTCGATTCCATCTCGAGCTGCTGGAGATAGGCCGGGAGCAGCCGCAGGCGTTGGTCATAGGCGAACACCGCCCGGCAATCCCAGCGGTGCAGCGAATGACACACCACATCCAGCAACGCCGCCAGCACCGGCGCATTGACGAGGATATCGGCCTCGGCAAAATGGCGGTCCATCCCGGCAGCGCCCGCCAGCAACTGCTCGAACGCTGCCGGACCATAAGCGAGCGCGGCTGGCAGCCCAACGCTCGACCACAGCGAGTAGCGACCGCCAACGGTGTCGGCAAACGGCAGGATGTGGCCCGCAGAAACACCATAGGCCTGCGCCCGGTCCGGTGCAGCGGTGACCGCAACGCAGCGGGCCAGTGGGTCGCCGACCCCACCGCGGCGCATCCAGTCGAGCGCGCTGGCCGCATTGGTCATGGTTTCGGTCGTGGTGAACGTCTTCGACGCGATCACCAGCAAGGTTGCGGCCGGATCGAACCGGTCCACGACAGCCTCGAGCGCGACGCCGTCGATATTGGACACCACGGCAACCTCCGGGCCGTCGCCTGCGCCGAGCGCATCAACCAGCAGCGCCGGACCAAGCGCCGAGCCGCCAATCCCGACGTGCAGCACATGTCGGATTGCCGTGTCACGGCGGATGGTGTCGGCAAGGGCCAGCATTTTGGCACGGCCCGGAGCAGCGGCGCTGGCGGCCGCCCCACTGCCCCGCTCGGCAATATGCGTCGCAGCCCGACCCTCGCTCGGGTTGACAACAGCCGCAGCGAACAGCCGGTCGCGCCAAAGGCGCAGGTCAGCCGCCGCTGCCGCATCCGCCAAAAGCGGCAACGCATCCAGCCCCACCGGCATTTTTGAAAAATCGAAACGGATCGGGCCGACATTCAACGATAGCCGCAACAGGCGGTCAGGTTCACCGGCAAATCGCTCAGTCAGCGTCGGCTGATCCGGCATCACCGCCTGCGCCACTCTTTCCCATGCCGCGCCGCTATCATGTGTCTTCAT
>JAYVLC010000014.1:0-11967 GCA_043759675.1 Sphingosinicellaceae bacterium | reverse complement strand
CATAGATGTTGAATTCTGCCGAGGCGGTGATGTTGCCGCCTGCCGACCGCGCGCCGCCCATGATCGCGATGTCGCGCAGATGGCCCGCCAGCCGGGGCTGCTTGTGCATCGCCAGTGCGACATTGGTCAGCGGGCCGACCGCAACAAGTGTCACCGACCCCGCAGGTCGTTCCATCACCAGCCGGATGATTGCTTCGGCGGCTTCACCTTCAGCCAGCGGCCCCATCGGTTCAACCAGAGGCAATGATCCAAGGCCGGATTCGCCGTGGAAGGCGCTCGGCCCATGCTCCGCCTCAAAGGCAGGAGGGCGGACTAGCGGGCGGTCGGCTCCGGCAAACACCGGTACGTCCTCGCGCCCGGCCAGCGTGCGGACGATGCGGGCATTGCGGGCGGTGAGGGATAACGGCACGTTGCCGGCGACGGTGGTGATTGCCAGAACTTCGAATTCGTCCGGGACTGCCAGCGCCAGCAATAGCGCGACGCCATCGTCAACGCCGGGGTCGCAATCGATGATGATGGGTCGCGCGCTCACCTCACAATCATGGGCGAAGATGGGCGTGGCGGGCAAGAGCGCTTGACCCTTGGCCTGTGCCGCGCCACATCGGCAACCATGACCGACACGCCCCCTGAGAGTCTGATTCCCTATGACGAGATTGTGCAGGAATCGCTGCGCGAGGTCGTCAAGCAGGTGCTACGCGACATTCACGCCAACGGCGGCCTGCCCGGCGCACATCATTTCTACATCGCGTTCCGGACCAAATTCCCCGGCGTCGAGATTCCGAAACATCTGAGCGAACGCTACCCCGAAGAAATGACCGTGGTGGTGCAGCACCGCTATTGGGATTTGTCGATTGATCCCGACAGCTTCACCATCGGCCTGTCGTTCAACCAGGTTCCCGCAAAGCTGGTCATTCCGTGGAAGGCGATCAGCGGATTTGTCGACCCGTCAGTGAATTTCGCGCTGCAATTTGCCGTGGCGATGCCCGACGCGCCGCCCGCTGCTGCTGCACCGCCCGAGCCGGTGCTTGATGGGTCAAACGTCGTGACGTTCGACCGTTTCCGCAAGAAATGACCGGCACCCGCACCGAGACTGACAGCTTTGGGGCCATTGATGTTCCCGCCGATGCCTATTGGGGCGCGCAGACCCAGCGGTCGATTTTGAATTTCCCGATTGGCGACGAACGGATGCCCGCGCCGCTGATCCATGCGCTGGGGTTGGTCAAGGCCGCGGCGGCGCGCGTCAATGTGCGGTACGGACTGGATGCAAAACTCGCCGAGGCCATCGAGACGGCGGCGATGGAGGTGGCGCAGGGGCTGCGTGACGATCAATTCCCGCTGGTGATCTGGCAGACGGGGTCGGGCACCCAGACCAACATGAATGCCAATGAGGTGATTGCGGGTCGCGCCAACGAGATTCTGACCGGGATCCGCGGCGGCAAGTCGCCGGTGCATCCGAACGACCATGTCAATCGCAGCCAGTCGTCGAACGACAGCTTCCCGACCGCGATGCACATCGCCGTGGCGCTTCAGTGCCGGAACCGGCTGCTCGCGGCGTTACGGGGTCTTCACGGGGCGCTGGATGCCAAGGCGGCGACGTGGGCCGATCTGGTCAAGATCGGGCGCACCCACCTGCAGGACGCGACCCCGGTGACGCTCGGCCAGGAATTCTCCGGCTATGCGCAGACCATCGCCGACAATATGGACCGGGTGCGCGGCGTCTGGCCCCGGCTGAGCCGCCTCGCGCAGGGCGGCACGGCGGTCGGTACCGGGCTGAACGCGCCGCCGGGGTTCGGCCCCGAATTCTGCGCCGAACTGGCGGTTATCACCGGCGGCGTCCCGTGGGAGAGCGCGCCCAGCAAGTTCGAGGCGCTTGGCACGCATGACACGATGGTTGAGGTGTCGGGGGTCCTCAACACCATCGCCGTCGGCCTGAACAAGATCGCGAACGATATCCGCCTGCTCGGCTCCGGCCCGCGCTCGGGACTTGGCGAGCTGGCACTGCCGGAGAATGAGCCCGGCAGTTCGATCATGCCGGGCAAGGTCAACCCGACGCAGTGCGAGGCGGTGACGATGGTCGCGGCGCAAGTCATGGGCAATCATGTCGCCGTGACCATCGGCGGCGCGCAGGGGCACCTGGAATTGAACGTGTTCAAGCCGGTGATCGCCTACAATGTCCTGCAATCAGTGCGGCTGCTGGCCGACGTGATCGACAGCTTCCGCGAGCGTTGCGTCGAGGGGCTGGAGCCGAACCGCGAGCGTATTGCGGAACTGGTCGAACGCAGCCTGATGCTGGTGACGGCGCTGGCGCCCGAGATCGGCTACGACAATGCCGCGCTGATCGCCAAGACCGCGCACCACGAGGGATTGAGCCTGCTCGAGGCAGGCCTGAAACTCGGGCTGGTCGACGAGGCGACCTTCCGGAGGGTGGTGCGGCCCGAGGATATGCTCGGGCGCTAGTGCGTCCCGAACACAATCGGCCACAGCGATCCGACCAGTAGTAGCGCGGCGACAACATTGAACGCCCGCAGCTTCACCGGATCGCTTAGCAGCCGGCGCATCTGGACGCCCATCCAGGCCCAGCTGCCGACGCTCGGCAGGTTGATCGCCCCGAACAGAATGGCGACGGTCAGCAGGCCGGTCAGGCGGTCCCCGGCGGGCATATAGGCGCTGAGCGCGGTGACGGCCATCGTCCAGGCCTTGGGGTTAACCCACTGGAACAGAGCAGCTTGCACGAATGTGAAGGGTTTGCCCGCCAGTTCTGGGTTCGCCGATGGCGGCGGCGCGGTGGCGATGTGCCATGCCATCCACAGCAGATAGACGATGCTGGCGACCTTGATGACCGTGTAGGCGGCAGGGAGTGCTGCAAACACTTGCATCAGGCCAAAGCCAACCAGCACGATCATCAGCGTGAAGCCGATGGCGACGCCCAGCATGTGCGGGACGGTGCGGCGGAAGCCGAAATTGGTGCCAGAGGCCATCAGCATCAGATTGTTCGGCCCCGGCGTCACCGAGGACACAAAGGCGAAGGCCGCGAGCGCGACGAGGAGGCTGGAATCGATCATGGGCGCAATGATAACGCGTTCTGGTGCGAATGTACTTGCGTTATGCGGCGTCGTTCTGGCTTTATGCACAATATATGACGGATATTGATGCCATCACCGCCAAAATATTGCGCGAGCTGACACGCGACGGGCGGATCAGCAATGTCGATCTCGCCAACCGCGTCGGGCTGTCGCCGTCGGCCTGCCTGCGCCGGGTGCAGGAGCTTGAACGCAAAGGCGTGATCGCGGGGTATCGCGCCGTCACCAATCCGGCAGCGCTTGGGGTTGGCTTTCTCGCCTATGTGCTGGTCGGCCTGTCGCACCACACCAAGGCCGACCAGCAGGCGTTCGAGCGCGCGATGGCGTCCGCCCCCGAGGTTCGCGAGTGCCACAATGTCACCGGCACGGTCGAATATCTGCTGCGGGTCGAGGCGCGCGACCTGACGGGCTACAAGCATTTCCACACCGAAGTGCTCGGGGTTGTGCCGCAGGTATCAAGCATCACGTCCTACATCGTCATGGGGTCGCCGAAGGACGAGCGGGCCTGACAACAGAATCTTCTTGACGATTACATCCGTAGTCCTATGTTGACTACGGATGTAATCGGAGTCGGTGATGGTGGAACGGATTGGCGAGGCCGAGCTGGCGGTCATGGAGGTCCTGTGGGCCGACGCACCGTTGACCGCGATGGAAGTCGCCGAGCGGCTTGGCGCGCGGGACTGGAGCGACCGGACCGTCAAGACCATGCTCGGGCGGTTGCTTGGCAAGGGCGTGCTCGCCCATGCCGAGGATGGTCGTCGCTATCTGTACCGGCCCGTCGTGGCGCGCACCGATTATGTCGCAGGCGAATCAAGGCGGTTTGTTGATCGACTGTTCGGAGGCCGTGCCGCACCGCTCGTCGCCCATCTTGCCGAGCGCGATGACCTGACCGCTGCTGACATCGACGAGCTTGAGGCCTTGGTGCGGGAGCTGCGGAAATGACCACCTGGCTGGTTCAGACCCTTGCGGGTACGACGCTCGCCATGCTGGCGGTTCTGGTGCTGCGCGGTCCGGTGGCCCGGCTGTTCGGCGCGCATGTGGCATATGCGCTATGGCTGTTGCCAGCGCTGCGCCTGGTGTTGCCGCCGCTGCCGGGTTGGACGGCGCTGTGGCAGCCCGTGTTCCGGCTAGGCACACCGACGCAGATCGGGATTGTCGATCCGGCTACGGCGGTGCGGCTGGCAGCGCTTGGTGTGGCGGAGGCGCCGATGAACCACGACGTGGCGGTTGCAGCTGCGCCGATTGGAAATTGGGCACCTGATTGGCCGACGACGTTGCTGCTGCTGTGGGTTGCCGGGGCACTTGTGTGGTTTGGCTGGCAGATGCTGCGGTATCGGCATTTCATCGGCGGCGCGCTGGCGGAGGCTGAACTGCTGTCCCGACAGGGCGATATCGATGTTCTGGTCAGCCGCAGCGTTGATGGCCCGCTGGCCGCTGGAATCATGCAGCGTCGCATCTTCCTGCCGGCTGATTTCCTGCGGCGTTACACGCCCGACGAGCGGCGTTTGGTGTTGCTCCATGAAGGCGCGCACCACGACCGACGTGACATTGCCGCCAATCTGGCCGCCATTGCGGTGGTGGCGCTGCACTGGTGGAACCCGGTCGCACACTGGGCCTACCGCGCCTTCCGGACCGACCAGGAGCTGGCCTGCGATGCGACCGTATTGGCTGGCGCGAGCGGGGCTGCGCGCCATGACTATGGCAGCGCCGTGCTGAAATCGGTGTTCACCCGCACGCCGGCGCCGGTGTGTGCGCTCAATCACAAGACCCAACTCAAACAGAGGATTGGCATGATGAAGAACCGCAATATTGGGCGCGCGCGCCTGGCACTGGGCGGCCTGTTTGCCGCAACGATGATCGGCGGCGGTTTGCTGCTGACAGCGGCGGGCGATGCAAAAGCTCCGGAGGCTGCGGCGACGCCGGTCGCGCCGGTGGCAGCCGTGGCTCCCGCACCTGCGGAAAAGCCGCGCACCAGGGTTGCGGTCATCGTGCGCGATGACGACGCAAAAGCCGCAGCGGAGCAGCGGATCGTGATCCGGCACCGGATAGTGGCAGTAGCCGACAAGGCCGCAGCCGACCGCGCCAAACTGGCAGCGGATGCCGGTGCCGCTGGGGCTGCCGCCGACAAGGCCGGACACGAGGCTGACCGCGCGGTCAGCGAAACGATTGCCGCGATGGATATCGACGGCGTCGTGCGCAGCGCGCTGGCCTCGGCCCGCTCCGGGCTGGTGGTGCAATGCGCCGCCGCCGGCTCGCCGGTCGACAAGGATGCGGATTGGGGCAATCTCGCCACCTGCGGCCCGCAAATGCGTGACACCATCAAGACCTCGCTGCAAAGCGCCCGGCAGCGGCTCGCCAAGGTGCGCGGCCTGACCGACAGCCAGCGTGCTGCCGCCCTATCTGGCCTTGACGAGGCGTTGGCCGAAATCGACAACGACCCGGATCTGGGCCGGGCTAACTAGGGCGTATCGTCCCTCCCCCATCGAAGTGGCGGAACGATCAGCCAAACGGTTTGTCGATGCTGTCAGGCGGGACCGTGAACCATCTTGGCCCGGCGTCGGTCATGTACAGGCAATCCTCCAGTCGGATGCCGAAGCTGCCGGGTCGATACAGCCCCGGCTCGTTCGAGAAACACATGCCCGGCGCGAGCGGTGTCGTCTCGCCGTGGACGAAGTTGACGGGTTCATGGCCGTCCATGCCGATGCCGTGGCCGGTACGGTGCGGCAGGCCGGGCAACGCATAGCCGGGTCCGTAGCCGAGCGGCTCGTAATAGGCGCGCACGGCATCGTCGATCGTGCCTGCGGGTGCGCCGATCTTTGCCGCCCCGAAGGCGACAGCCTGCCCGCGCCGGACCTGCGCCCACATCGTTCGCTGCGCCGTCGACGGTTCGCCAAAGACGAAGCTGCGCGAAATATCCGACTGATAGCCGCCGACCGAGCAGCCGCAATCGAGCAGCACCACCTCGCCCTCGCGCACCGCCTGCGGTTTGTGGCTGCCGTGCGGATAGGCGCTGGCCTCCCCGAGCAAGACCAGGCCGCCGTCCGCCTGACCGCCCAATTTACGGGTTTCGGCGGTGATCAGCGTATCGATGTCGTCGGGCGTCATGCCAGCACGAATTTGCGGATGGACGGCGCGAAAAGCCCCGATGGTGATATCGGCGGCGGCCTGCATGAGCGCCAGCTCGGCCGGCGACTTAATCATCCGGCAGCCGCGCACGATGGCGTTGGCCGACACCGGGGTCAGGCCGCTGGCGGTCGCGACGCCATTCATTACAAAGGCGCGCACCGTTTCCTCAACCCCGAGCGCACCGGTAATGTTGCGGTCCCGCAGAATCCCGGCGGCGATTTCGGATGGCGAAGTATGTTCATTCCAGACCCGCACTTCGGCAGGAACGCGCAGGCTCTCCCGGACACTCGGCTCCTCGAAGGCGGGGGTAACAATGCACAGACTCCCCGCCGCCGGGATCAGCGCCGCCGTCATCCGCTCGCTGCGCCGCCACTGGACGCCAGTGAAATAGTCGAGGCTGGAGCCGGGCTCGATCAGCAGCGCCCCAATGCCCGAGGCGCGCATCAACCGCTGCGCCTTGGCGATGCGCGCGAGCCGTTCGGATGGGGTGATTGGGGGCGGAAGGGTGAGGGGGGCGGCGAAGGTTGGCAGCGGGAGACTTGCGCACGCCGCCAGCGCGATGAAGTTGCGTTTGGTCAATTGCATGAAATGCCTCCCCGATGTCCCCGACTGGGTGAGCCAATTCGACGGGATCGGCAAGTCTGATACGTTGACAGGTCAACCCGTTCGGCAGACTTGTTCAGGCCATGAAAGCGCCGTTCGCCATTGTCATCGGGGTGCTGCTGGCCAGTGCAGTTGGCTATGCCAGCTGGCAGGTCCCGGCACCCAACGTCGAACACGCAACCATCGCCCAGCCGACAAGCCCGACGCTTGTCTTGGCTGGCTGGGTCACGGATGCGGCGAACCTTCTCACACCGGCTGAAGAAGTTACACTCAGCAAGCGCCTCGCGGCATTTGAAGCGCGAACCGGGCACCAGTTGGTGGTCGTGACGGTCCCAACTCTGAACGGCCAGAACGTCGCAAAATACTCATTGGCGCTGGCAATCCGCTGGGGCATCGGGCGCAAGGGCTACAATGATGGCTTAATGTTACTTGTGGCACCCAACGAACGGAAAGTACGTATCGAGGTCGGCTTGGGACTCGAGCGGGCACTGCCAGATACGTTGTGTGCCAAAATTTTGCAGGACGACGTGCTCCCGAGGTTCCGGGACGGTGACTATCCGACCGGGATAAACGCGGGCGTGACGGCGCTGATGTCCCATTCACCCTAGCCGACCGGAGCAATGGCTCGCGTTGGTCAGACGATTAGCTTGACGCTGCCCGGGCCCCGCCGCACCTTTGGGTCCAGGGAGGTTGCGATGACCGACACAGTAGCAGATGCCAACGCAACCGATCCGGTCGCGCTCGGCTGGATGCAGGGGACGCCGCCGCCGGCCGACAAATTGCTCCGTGCCGATGACGGCAGTATCTGGCGCTTCCCGCAGTTGCGCTGGAGCTTTTCGCACTGGCGTGAACTTTATCCGACCGTCGGCGTTCGGCGCGGAGGCGGGCCGGTCAGCGTGCTGCCGCGCGCCATCCGCGACGATCTTGACGCTGTGACCTTCACGCCGCTCGGCGGCGGTGCGTCGGTCAGCTGGCGCCAGGCATTCGACCTCAACTACACCGACGGCCTGCTGGTGCTGCACAAGGGTGTGATCGTGCAGGAGCGCTACGCTGGCGCGCTCAGCGACACTGCCGAACATATCGCTTTTTCCGTGACCAAATCCTTCGTTGGTACGCTGGCGGCAATGCTGATCGGCGAGGGCAGGATCGACCGCGCCGCGCCGGTGTCGCAGTATCTGCCCGAACTGGCGGCGAGTGGCTTTGGCGATGCGACCGTTGGTCAGGTGATGGACATGACTTCGGCGCTGCGCTTTACCGAGGATTATACCGACACCCGCGGCGACTTCCTGAGCTTCGCGCTGGCGACCGGCACCGCACCGCGTCGGGCCGAATATGCGGGTCCGCTGTCCAATTTGACGTTCGCCACCGGCATCCCCAAGGATGGCAACCACGGGGACGCATTCGTCTACCGGACGCCCAATACCGATGTGCTTGGCTGGCTGGTATCACGCATCGAGGGCAAGCGGTTGAACGAGGTATTGAGCGAGCGCGTCTGGTCGAAGCTCGGTGTCGAGGGTGATGCGACGATGCATGTCGACCCGAGCGGCGTGCCGTTTGCCGGCGGCGGGCTCAATACCCGGCTACGCGATCTGGCGCGGTTTGGCGAAATGATCCGGCTGAACGGGCGGTTCAATGGCCAGCAGATTGTGCCCGAGGCGGTGATCACGGGGATCCGGGCTGGCGGCGACCCGGCGAAGTTCCTAGGCTTCCCGGCGCTGCCCGGATGGAGCTACCACGACCAGTGGTGGCATAATGGGAGCGGTGCGTTCTCGGCGCGCGGCATCCACGGCCAGGCGATCTACATCGACCCGGCAGCGGAGATGGTCATCGTCCGCTATGGGTCGCACCCGGTCGCGGGCAACCGGGCCAATGACCCGATGTCGGTGCCAGCCTATGCGGCGATTGCGGCGCATCTGTCCCCTCTCCTTTGAGGGGAGAGGGCGACTCGAGCGTTAGCGAGAGCGGGGTGAGGGTGACGCGCAAGGAGATGCGCCGCTATGGGGCGCTCACCCTCACCCCGGTCAGCTTCGCTGACTCGCCCTCTCCCCTCAAGGGAGAGGGGTTACAGTGCCGCGATGACTGCCGCGCGTAATTCCGCGATGCCGAAGCCCTTTTCGGAGCTGGTCGATAGCAAATAGGGATAGGCCGCCGGGTGTTTCCGCGCGAGTTCAGCGACCTGCGCCAGCGTCGCCTCGGCCTGCGTCGGCTTGATCTTGTCAGCCTTGGTCAGCACGATCTGATAGCTGACGGCCGCCTTGTCGAGCATCGTCATGACTTCGATATCAACTGGTTTCAGACCGTGGCGCGCGTCGATCAGCACCAGGACGCGTTTCAAGCCCTGACGACCGCGCACATAGTCGTTGACCAGGTTTTTCCACTTGCGAACCACGTCTTTGGGGGCTTCGGCAAACCCATAGCCCGGCATGTCCACAAGGCGGAACCACACCGGTTCCCCGATGTCGAAGAAATTCAGCTCCTGCGTCCGCCCTGGTGTGTTCGAGGTGCGGGCAAGGCCGTTGCGACCGGTCAGCGCGTTCAGCAGCGACGATTTTCCGACGTTTGACCGACCGGCAAAGGCGACTTCGGGTACGTCCGGATCAGGCAGGAATTGCAGCCCCGGCGCTGATTTCAGAAAGGCCATCGGCCCGGCAAATATCTTCCGCGCTGCCTCAATCCGCTGAGGCAGGTCGTCGGTTTCGGAGTCGGTCACGCCGCCGCCTCAGCGTCAGGCACGGCGTGCTTGCGGAGCAACAGCCACTGTTGACCGACCGTGAAGAAGTTGGAGACGATCCAGTACACCACCAACCCGGATGCGAACGGGGCCATGATGAACATGAACACCCACGGCATCAGCGCAAACACCTGCTTTTGCGCCGGGTCCATCGGCTGCGGGTTGAACTTTTGCTGGAGCCACATTGAAATGCCCAGAATGATCGGCAACACGCCGAGCGCGATCATGGCTGGCGGGGTGAATGGCAGCAGCCCGAACAGGTTGACCGGGGTCAGCGGATCGGGCGCCGACAGGTCCTTGATCCACAGCGCAAACGGCTGGTGCCGCATTTCGATGGTCAGCGTCAGCGATTTGTACAGGGCGTAGAAGATCGGGATTTGCAAAAAGATCGGCAGGCAACCGGCCAGCGGATTGATCTTTTCCGCCTTGTACAGCTCCATCGTTTCCTGCTGGAGCCGGACCTTGTCGTCCTTCCACTTCTCCTGGAGCAGCTTCATCTTGGGTTGCAGGACCCGCATCCCGGCCATCGAGGCATATTGCTTGTTGGCAATCGGGAACATCAGGGTGCGAACGATCAGCGTCAGGCAGATGATCGCCACACCGAAATTACCGACCATGCGGAACAGCCAGTCGAGCAGGTAGAACATCGGCTTGGCGATATAATAGAACCAGCCCCAATCCAGCGCCTTGTCGAACTGCGGGATGCCGAGGCGGGCCTTGTAGGCGTCGAGCAGTTGCACCTCCTTTGCACCGGCGAACAGGTGCGAGGTGAAGGTGGCAGCGGTACGCGGCTGGACCGTCTCTGCAACCGAATAATTCGCCTGAAACCGGTCGCCGGAGCCGTGGCGGAAGCTTGCCTCGAGCTGGGCGCGCTGATCCGGTACCAGCGCCGTCAGCCAGTATTTGTCAGTGAATCCAAGCCAGCCGCCCTTTGAGGTGAACGGCACCGCCCCGGCATCGGCCACCTCGCTGTAATTGACATCATGGACGATCGCATCAAACACGCCGATCGGGCCGACATGCGCGGTCCAGGCGTCCGGGTCCTTGGATTTGCCGTCGCGGGCAATAAGGCCGAACGGACGCAGCGTCAGTGGCGTTGCACCGGAATTGATCACGCGCTGCTCTGCGGAGAATAAATAGGCGTCATCGACCGACAACAGGATCTCAAAGCTGACAGCCGCCGGACTGGTCCAGCGCAGCGTTACCGGGCTGGTTGGGGTCAATTCTGTGGCCGAGGCCGTCCAGTTCGCGTCGGCGGGCGGCGCTCCGGCCCCAGTCCAGCCAAATTGCGCGAAATAGGCACCGGGCGCACCAGACGGCGAGAACAGCCGGATTGGCGCTGAATTCTTCTTGATGGTTTCCTTGTATTTGACGAGCATCAGGTCGTCGATGCGCGCGCCGGTCAGGTTGATCGTTCCGGTCAGCGTCGGGGTGCGGACCGCGATGCGCCGGGCTTCCCCCATCACGATAGTCCGGGCGCGTGTGATCGACGGTGCACTGGCGAGCGGATCGACCCCGGCCGGGACCGAGGTGACCGGCGGAGAACCCGCAACGACAGGTGTCGGCTTGGGCGCGGGGAAATAGCGATCCGAGACCAGCGTCCAGCCGAACAGCACCATCGCCGACAATATGATCGCAAGGAGGAGATTCTTCTGATCGTTCACGCGGGGGGCCTCAACTGGTTGGCGGGACGGGGTCGAAGCCCGAACCGCCGAAGGGGTGACAATTTGCGATGCGCCTAGCTGCCAGCCAGCCGCCGCGCAATGCACCGAAGCGTGTCACCGCCTCGATCGCATAGGTCGAACAACTCGGTTGAAACCGGCAGGTTGGCGGCAGGACAACCGAAAAACTCAACTGCCAGCCGCGCGCCAGGCCGATCAGCACCCTCGATGGCAGTGTGCGGATCGATTTCATGTCGGGCTCGTCTCGGTCGTAATCAAGGGGCGCGCCTTGGCCAGAGCCCGGATCAGCTCCGCCCGGAGCGTCGCAAAATCCCGTTCAACCCCGTCGCCCCGCCCGATCAGAACATGGTCAGCCCCCGCGACTCCCTTGGTGGGGAGTAAATCCCGTGCCAGGGCGCGCAGCCGCCTCTTCATCCGGTTGCGGACAACGGCATTGCCGATTTTCTTGGTAACGGTGAACCCGACGCGAATCACTTCGCCCGAATCAGCACGCGGATGTACCAGCAGCACAAATCCAGGCGTCGGCATCCGCCGCCCGCGATTGGCAGCGAGGAAATCCCGCCGCGCCGTCAAAGTGGAAACCGGGGTCACACCGTGCCCCGTCGCGCGGGCTTAGGCCGACAGGACCTTGCGGCCCCGGGCGCGGCGTGTGGCCAGCACCTTGCGGCCGCCGACAGTCGACATGCGCGAGCGGAAGCCGTGGCGGCGCTTGCGGACGAGACGGCTCGGTTGGAACGTGCGCTTC
>JAYVLC010000013.1:0-5016 GCA_043759675.1 Sphingosinicellaceae bacterium | reverse complement strand
CTGCGATTGGCGACGGTTACCTTGGAAATACCGAGTTGCCGAAAGGCCGCCAGCGCTGCCAGGGCCGCGCCGCCAGCTCCGATCAGAAGGCCACGCTCGCCGGTCAACCCTATGGCGCGCAGAGGTTCGACAATGCCCGCCACATCCGTGTTGAACCCGATCAGGCGCTTGGCCGGAACAATGGTATTAACCGCACCGACGGCGTCGGCAGCCGGATCGAGTTCCGCCAGAAAGGGTCGCACGGCCTGCTTGTGCGGGATTGTTACATTGCAACCACGCCAAAGCGAATCCGTCCGGGCCTTTGCAAAATAGGCGGCCAACTCGTCGGGACGAACATGTGCTTTGCGATATTCGGCGCGGATACCAAGCCTCTTGAGCCAGAAATTGTGGATCAACGGCGATTTCGAGTGGGCAACGGGGTCGCCGATCACCTCGGCATAGGGTTTTGGGATCATGTCTGGATCACACCGCGGATGCGCAGATAATCGAGTAAAGCTAACAGTGGCAGGCCGAGGATCGTGAAATGATCGCCGTCGATGCGGCTGAACAGTTGCACGCCAAGTGCCTCCAACCGGTAGCTGCCAACACAGCTGAGAACGGCGGCACCCTCTTGCGCCAGATAGTTGGTCAGGAATTCATCGCTGTAACTGCGAACCGTGAGTTTGGCAGTGTCGACCGCACGCCAGACCGGAATGCCATTTTCCGCAATCACGGCAGCCGAGATCAGCTTATGGCTGGCACCGCGCAGCGCCCTGAGTTGTTCGGCTGCCCGATCAATATTCTCTGGCTTATCAAGCGCAAAACCACCTGCATCCTCGAGTATCTGATCTGCGCCAAGCACCAAAACCCCCGCCCCAAAACGCCGCGATAACTTGATTGCCTTGGCCTCGGCCAGAGCGTCGGCAAGACTGCGCGGGCTTGCACCCTCCTGAAGCAGGGCACGCTTCAATTCGGTTTCATCGACATTGGGCGCGACAGCTTGAAATGGCACACCAGCTGCTGTGAGCAGGGCATGTCGCGCAGCGCTGGTGGATGCAAGAACCAGCTTCATGACAGGCTGGATCCAAGTTCGGCGCGCTGCTGGTGCAAGTTGATGACGGCGGCGGCTGTTTCCTCGATGGACCGGCGGGTTACATCAATCACTGGCCAATCATTGTCGGCAAACATTCGCCGCGCATAGGCAAGCTCCTTATTGACTGCGCCCGGATCAACATATTCGGTTTCCTGGCTACTCCCCATCGCGATAACCCGGTTACGGCGAACCTGCACAAGTCGCTCAGGCGCGGTGGTCAGTCCCACAACCAGTGGCTTTACCAGACTAAACAGGTTCAAGGGGGGTGGGCTTTCAGGGATAATCGGAATGTTCGCAGTTCTATAACCGCGATTGGCGAGATAAATTGAGGTTGGGGTTTTCGAAGATCGTGAGACGCCCGCCAGCACGATGTCGGCCTCCTCCCAGTCTTCCGCCAGCTGCCCATCATCATGCGCGATCGTATAGTGAATGGCAGCCACCCTGGCGTAATAGGCTGCATCCATCAGATGTTGGCGGCCCGGCTTGGCTTGCGCCGCCTGACCTAGCACCCGTGACAGGCCGTCGAACACCGGATCAAGAGCCGACACCATCGGCAGGCCAAGTGCACCACACCGCATTTCGAGCCGTCGCCGAACCTCCAGATTAACGAGAGTATACAGAACCAACCCCGGCCGTTTGGCGATTTCCTCAATCACCCGGTCAAGATGACCCTCGGAGCGGACCATTGGCCAGAAATGCTTGATTGCTTCGACGCCATCGAACTGCGCAAGGCCCGCCTTTGCGATGGCCTCGAGCGTTTCGCCGGTTGAATCGGAAACCAGATGAAGATGAAGCCGGTTCATGTGCCCCTGCTTGTGGACAAGCTTGTGACGTCTCGCTTAGGCAGACCGGGCGCAACCGGCAACCCAGTGACTTTCAGGACTTCGCCCACGCTGTATCCCGCGTCTATCCACATGAGGGTAAGAAAAAACACTGCCTGTGAATAGCGGGGGAAAGTTTCCAGCGCTTTGATTCCCCACGAGTCGCACCTGATGACGCCTGTTGGCGAAATCGCGGATGGCGTTTAAACCCCGAAACCAAGCTCACAACAATCACTCCTATCTGATTCTTAGAGAAGTTAATTAGATGAAGACGGCCAGCCAAGTGCGCCCGACCAAGCCCTTGCTTGCCGTGCTGAAGGGCGAATACCGCGATCCTCCACCAGTCTGGCTGATGCGTCAGGCTGGCCGATATTTGCCTGAATACCGTGCTTTGAGGGCTGAGAAGGGTGGGTTTCTTGCCTTGGTATATGACAGCATCGCGGCTTCTGAAATCACACTCCAACCATTGAAACGCTTTGAATTTGATGGGGCTATCCTGTTTTCCGATATTTTAATCGTGCCCTATGCGATGGGCCAAGGGTTGAGCTTTGGTGTCGGCGAGGGGCCGAGGCTGGAACCAGCGTTGTCGGACGGCGACTGGTCGAAGCTGGTGCCAAAACCTGAGCTGCTGACGCCGATCTATGAGACCGTGCGCCGGGTTATTGCCGAGTTGCCGGAGGGCGTAACGATGCTCGGCTTTGCCGGCAGTCCGTGGACAGTCGCAACTTATATGGTGGCGGGACAAGGGTCGAAGGATCAGGCTGAGACCCGCCGATTGGCTTATGCCAATCCGTTGGCTTTCGGCTCGTTGATCGACCGGATTACGGAGGTCACAATCGACTATTTGTCTGGCCAGATCAAAGCCGGTGTTGAGGTGGTACAATTATTTGATAGCTGGGCCGGGACCTTGTCTCCAACCCAATTTGAACGTTGGGTGGTGCAGCCTAACGCAGCGATTGTCCGCGCGGTGAAGGCGCGGCATCCAAACACACCCATTATCGGGTTTCCCAAAGGGGTTGGTGAAAAACTGATTCGGTATGTCGAGGGTACGGGCGTTGACGCAGTTGGCCTTGATGAAACCGTTGATCCGGCCTGGGCGAACGCGGTGTTGCCTGAAGGGCTGCCAGTACAGGGCAATCTCGATCCACTGGTTTTGATTGCTGGCGGGCAGGTGTTGGATGATGAGGTCACGGCAATCCGTGCCGCCTTCACAATGCGCCCGCATATTTTCAACCTGGGTCACGGCATCCTGCAAGACACGCCAGTCGAGCATGTTCATCAGTTGCTGAAAGGCCTGCGAGGATGATCGGCTGGCTCGGTGACGCCTATCCCTGGGTCAAGGCGCTGCACATCATCGCAGTGATTTTCTGGATCGCCGGGCTGTTCATGCTGCCGCGCTTCCTCGTCTACCATATGGCGAGCCCGCCCGGCACGCCCGAGGACGCCCGCTGGATCGAGCGCGAGCGGCGCATCATGGCGATCATCATCAATCCGGGCATGTATGCGGTGTGGGGCTTCGGCCTCGCGCTGGCGCTGAACATCGGCTGGGCGCAGGGCTGGCTGCTGACCAAGATCGCAATCGTGCTCGTGTTGTCGGGCTATCACGGCTGGCTGTCGGCAACGCGCAAGAAGTTTGCGGCGGGCGAGCGGCCCTATGCCGAAAAGGCGCTGCGGCTCCTCAATGAAGTACCCGCATTGGCGACGATACTGATTGTTGTCTTGGTGATCGTGCGGCCGTTTTGAGGTTGCCCCCACTCGGCACGGGTGAGGTGGGTATGACCCCCGTTGACACTCTGCCCTGCCCCCCTTATCTCCCGTGCAAGGCAGGCCATTCGTGCCGCCGTTTTCCCGGCTGTTGATTCTTTCGTCCCACCCCATCCGGCCGGAATTTTATCCAATAGGGCCCAATACATGCATCTTTATGACCTCAAGCGCAAACCGCCCGCCGAACTGGTAGCGATGGCAGAGGACCTCGGCGTTGAAGCCGCCTCGACCTTGCGCAAACAAGACCTGCTTTTCTCTATTTTGAAGGCGATGGCCGACCAGGATACCCAGATCATGGGTGCCGGAACCATCGAAGTGCTGCCGGACGGATTTGGTTTCCTGCGCAGCCCGGAGGCCAATTATCTAGCTGGTCCCGACGATATTTATGTGTCGCCGAGCCAGGTCCGAAAGTTCGGCCTGCGAACCGGCGACACCGTCGATGGTGACATCCGTGCCCCAAAGGATGGCGAGCGTTATTTCGCGCTGACCAAGCTATCCAAGATCAATTTTGATGACCCGGATGTGGTCCGCCACCGCGTCAATTTTGACAATCTGACGCCGCTGTATCCAACCGAAAAGCTGAACCTCAACACCAATGATCCGACGATCAAGGACAAATCGGCGCGCGTCATTGACATTATCGCACCGCAAGGCAAGGGTCAGCGCGCGCTGATCGTTGCACCACCGCGTGTGGGTAAGACGATGATGTTGCAGAACATCGCCCGCGCCATCACCGAAAATCACCCTGAGGTATTCCTGATCGTGCTGCTCATCGATGAGCGGCCAGAGGAAGTGACCGACATGCAGCGCAGCGTGAAGGGCGAGGTCGTCGCCTCAACCTTTGACGAACCGGCGCAGCGTCACGTCCAGGTCGCGGAAATGGTGATCGAAAAGGCCAAGCGCCTCGTTGAGCACAAGCGCGACGTGGTCATTCTGCTCGATTCGATCACGCGCCTTGGCCGCGCCTACAACACCGTTGTTCCAAGCTCGGGCAAGGTGCTGACCGGCGGTGTCGATGCCAATGCGTTGCAGCGCCCGAAGCGCTTTTTCGGGGCCGCCCGCAACATTGAGGAGGGTGGTTCGCTATCCATAATCGCCACCGCGCTGATCGATACCGGCAGTCGCATGGACGAGGTGATCTTCGAGGAGTTCAAGGGAACCGGCAATTCGGAAATCATCCTCGACCGCAAGATCGCCGACAAGCGCGTGTTCCCGGCGATGGATGTCGGCAAATCTGGCACCCGCAAGGAAGAGTTGCTCGTCGACAAGACGACGCTCAGCAAGATGTGGGTCCTGCGCCGCATCCTAATGCAGATGGGAACCGTCGATGCGATGGAGTTCCTGATCGACAAAATGAAG
>JAYVLC010000012.1:0-3558 GCA_043759675.1 Sphingosinicellaceae bacterium | reverse complement strand
GGCGGGGGGCCTGCGTGCCTGCGACTGCGGGTTGCCGTTGATGAAATGGACATTCCGGCAATCGATCAGCGGTTCCTGCTGAACCCAGCCAAATGGGAGGCCTTGCACCGGATTGTCGAAGTTCATTGGCCGACCGAGATCGCGCCCGGCGATCTTGGTAACCCCGATCTCTGGCGGGCAGCTTGGTCGGCCCGCGCAGCGCTGCTTCAGCATCTGGAAACGGCTGCCAAAGCAGCATAGGCTGCCCGCATGCGAGGACGACTGCTCAGCGCTGCGCACGCCGCACTTGATCTGCTGCTGCCGCCGCGCTGCCCCGGCTGCGGCGAGATTGTCGATGGTGATGGCCGGTTTTGTGTCGGGTGCTGGACCAGCCTGCGCTTCATCACCCCGCCGTTTTGCGCCACCTGTGGCGACCCGTTCGAGACGCCGCAGCCGACTGGCAGCCTTTGCGGCAAATGTCTGGCCAGTGCACCCAAATGGTCGGCGCGCGCCGCCTTTGCCTACGAGGGCGCTGCCCGCGACGCCGTCCTCAAACTCAAGCACGGCGATCAGCCACACCTGTCACGGTTGATGGGTGCCGCGATGACCCGAGCCGGAGCCGACATGCTGGGACGACGGGGTGCGCTGCTCGTTCCCGTCCCGCTGCACCGCTGGCGGCTTTGGCAGCGCGGCTACAATCAGGCCGCCGAACTGGCGCGGGCTGTGGCGCGCGTATCCGGTGTGGAGCTGCTGGTCGACGGGCTGGCGCGGCACCGCGCGACGCTGCCCAGCGGCGGGCTCAACCCGTCGGAGCGTCGCGCCAATGTACGGGCCGCCTTCCGGGTGCCGTCTGCAAAGCGGGACCGTTTGCGGGGTCGGGCGATCGTTCTTGTCGATGATGTGCTCACCAGCGGCGCAACTGCTGACGCCTGTGCCCGTATATTGTTGCGGGCCGGTGCCGAATCTGTTGATCTCCTGGTGCTGTCGCGGGTTGTGCGCGTTTGAGTTGAGGCGGATAAGGGTTGAAAGGATATGGCATGCTGCGCGTCGAAATCTACACCAAATTCCTCTGCCCCTATTGCTCGCGGGCCAAGTCGCTGCTGCGCTCGAAGGGCGTCGAGGCCGAGGAAATCGATGTCACGATGGGTGGGCCGGACCGGACGGTGATGCTCGAACGCGCTGCCGGGCAAACCACTGTTCCACAGATATTCATCAACGGTCGGCATATCGGCGGCTCCGACGATCTTGCGGCGCTTGACCGGGCCGGCGGGCTCGATCCGCTGCTGATGTGACCCTTCGCATCGGTCTTCTTCAGACCAACTCCGGGATTGATCCGGCCGCCAATGCTGATTCGCTGGTCGCTGCGCTGACGGCGGTTGCCGATGCCGGTGCCCAGTTTGTGTTTACGCCGGAAATGAGTGGCCTGCTGGATCGAAACCGTCGGCGCGCTTTTGCAAGCGCCTGTACCGAGGCAGACGACCCGGTGCTTGCCGTCGTCCGCGCCACCGCAGCGGCGCAGCACGTCTGGGTACACCTCGGCTCTCTGGCGCTGAAACCGACCGACGCCGCTGACAGGCTGATCAATCGCGGGTTCCTGATCGACCCCGATGGGGCGATTCGCGCGCGCTATGACAAGATACATTTGTTTGATGTCGATCTGCCGACCGGCGAACGGTACCGCGAATCAGCGACCTATGCGGCAGGCGATGGGGGTGTCGTGTCCGACACACCTTGGGGCCGAATAGGCCTATCGATCTGCTACGATCTCCGCTTTCCCGCGCTCTACGCCGCGCTCAGCGAAGCCGGGGCGATCATCCTGTCAATTCCGGCCGCGTTCACGCGTTCGACCGGGGCCGCGCACTGGCACACCCTGATGCGCGCCCGCGCCATCGAGGCAGGGGCGTTTGTGATTGCGGCTGCGCAGTCGGGGCAGCATGAGGACGGGCGGGAAACCTACGGCCACAGTCTGGTCGTTGATCCCTGGGGTGAAGTGGTGCTCGACATGGGCGATGGCTGCGGCCATGCTATAGTGGATATTGACCTTGCAGCGGTCGCCGAGACCCGGTCGCGGATTCCCGCTTTGGCGCATCGCCGCAAGATTGTGGTTCGCGTGGAGTAGGCTGATCAATGATCGTTTTCGACCTGCACTGTGCGAACGGCCATGTGTTCGAGGCTTGGTTCGGGTCGTCTGCGGATTTCGACGGTCAGGCGGAACGGGGGCTTATCGGCTGTCCGATGTGCGACGATACCCGGGTTGTAAAAGCACTGACGGCCCCGGCGATCCCGGCGAAGGGGAATCGCCGCAGCCCGGGACCGCCGCCCGCCTCGTCGGAACCTCGGCCCGACGCTGCGGCACCGGATATGAAGACGTTTTTCAAAGACTTGGCGAATGAGCAAGCACGGATCGAAGCGTCGAGCGACTATGTCGGCGACAAATTCGCCGATGAAGCCCGCGCGATCCATCACGGCGAGATCGAGGCGCGCAGCATATATGGCGAGGCAACTCCGGTGGAGGCGGATGCCCTGCGTGACGAAGGCGTCGTCGTTTGGCCGCTGCCGTTCCGGACGCGTCGCGCAGATGCATGACCTGGCCGCAATCTTGTGCTTTCGACTTGAAACCCCGGCCCGCCCGCCGCAAAGCGATGCCGGATGGCCCCGTAGCTCAGCCGGATAGAGCGACGGTTTCCTAAACCGCAGGCCGGAGGTTCGAATCCTCTCGGGGCCACCATTCCATCGCCGTCGCCAATAGGCTCCAGGCGGATCTGGGGAATTCCTGCTCGGCAGGTGCAGCAATGGTGCCGGATGAGGGAATTGAACCCCCGACCTTCGGTTTACAAAACCGCTGCACTACCGCTGTGCTAATCCGGCCCGACGGCGTCCTTACTCGCCCGGAGCGCGGGCGACAATGCTAAGTGCGTGAACCCGGTCCGCGAGCAGGTCGGCAAGCGCAGTGTTGATGGCGCGCTGGCGGTCGATTCGACTTTTGCCTGCAAAGGCGGCGCTGACCACACGCACGGTGAAATGGCTCTCGCCGCGCGCGTCATGACCGGCATGGCCACGGTGATTTTCGCTGTCGTCGATGACATCGAGGCTTTGCGGCGCAAGTGCAGCGGTCAGGAGGCTGTGAATTTCGGTGGCGACCGGTCCCATCTGCGGCTCCCAATGATTGTCCGGGGGTCTATAAGCCCGGAATGGCAAGTGAGCGAGCAAAGCATTTTTACGGACGGGTCGATGGGGCAGAGCATCGTTGCGAAGCGGACGGCTGCGCCCTGTCCGGCGAGTTTCGCGCACCCCGGTCGAACACCGGGGACCGGGCCGCCGGCTGGCATTGGTTTTGCCTCGAACATGTCCGTGCGTTCAACGCTGCCTATAATTATTTCAACGGCATGAACCCCGACGAAATTGCGGCAGCGCAAAATCCGCACCCGTCGTGGGAGCGGGCGACACAGCCCTTTGCGACCAACGGCACGCTTGATGATGTCGATGATCCCCTTGGCATCCTTGCCAATCGCTATGGCCGCAGGCGGTTTGACGAGGCCGTCAGCCGAGGCGGCAAGCCCGTCTCGCCGGCAGATCGCA
>JAYVLC010000011.1:0-2780 GCA_043759675.1 Sphingosinicellaceae bacterium | reverse complement strand
GGGAGCGGCGCTGGCGGCGCATCTCGGAGCGAAGCCCGACCTCGACATCTGGGCCTCGCCCGCCGGGCGGACGCTGCAAACCGCTGCGATTGTCGCGGAACATATCGGCCATGACTATTTCGACATCCGTACCGATGACGCGCTCGTTGAAATCGGCGTCGGGGATTGGGAAGGGCGGCGCTATGCCGACATCGTCGCCGAGCAGGGATCGATCATCGACGCCGAGCGCGGGCTGTTCAGCGTCCGCGCACCGGGGGGGGAATGGTATCCGGAGATTGCAGAAAGGCTGACCGGCTGGCTTGACCGGCTCAATCCGTCACGCCCCGCCATCGTTATCACCCACGGCATGACCGCCCGCGTCCTGCGTGGCCATCTGGTCGGCGGTACACCCTACCAACCCGGCTGCGTACCCATCGCCGACGGCGCGCCGCAGGGCACGGTGTTCCGGGTCGAGGGCGGCAGAGAGGCGGCTATCTTCGTCGGGTCAGGCGCGCACAAGATGCAGAAGGGGTTTTAGCCTTTGCCAGCCGGGTTTGGGCGCGGCGCAGTGCGAAGCTGGCTTTTTCGGCGGAAACGCCTACACGGCCCGCAATGCAAATCCCCGGACATATTGACCCTGTTCCCGTGCCGCGTGGGCCGGTGCCGCTGCGGTCCGATGGGCGCATCGATGTCATCGGCATGTCGAAGCCCGAGCTGGCGGCGGCGCTGGTCGCGGCTGGCATCCCCGAAAAACAGGCCAAAATGCGGGCCAAGCAGGTCTGGCACTGGGTGTACCACCGGGGTGCGACCTCGTTCGAGGTGATGACCGATATCGCCAAGGATGTGCGTCCGGTGCTCGATGCCGCGCTCGTCATCGGGCGGCCCGAGATTGTCGAGGCGCAGGTGTCCACTGACGGCACCCGCAAATGGCTGCTGCGGTCGCCCGATGCGCAGGATTATGAGATGGTGTTCATCCCCGACGCCGACCGGGGGACGCTCTGTGTGTCAAGCCAGGTCGGCTGCACCCTCAATTGCCGCTTTTGCTACACCGGCACGATGAAGCTGGTCCGCAATCTGACGGCGGGGGAGATTGTCGGGCAGGTGATGCTGGCGCGCGACTCGCTCGGCGAATGGCCGTCCCAGCCAGAAGGCCGGATGCTGACCAACATCGTGATGATGGGGATGGGAGAGCCGCTTTATAATTTCGAAAATCTGAAGGCGGGTCTGGCGATTGTCATGGACGGCGACGGCCTTGCGCTGTCGAAGCGGCGGATCACGCTCTCGACGTCTGGCGTGGTGCCGATGATGGCGCGGGCGGGCCGGGAGATCGGGGTCAATCTGGCGGTGTCGCTGCACGCGGTTACCAAGGAGGTCCGCGACGAGATCGTCCCGATCAATCGCAAATATGGCATCGAGGAGCTGTTGCAGGCCTGTGCCGATTATCCCGGTGCCAACAATGCGCGGCGCATCACCTTTGAATATGTGATGCTCAAAGGGAAGAACGACAGCGACGAGGATGCGCGCGAGCTGGTCCGGCTGATCCGGCATTATCAGCTTCCGGCCAAGGTCAACCTGATCCCGTTCAATCCGTGGCCGGGTGCGAACTACGAATGTTCGGACAGTGACCGGATTGCGCGGTTTTCTGAAATCATCTTCCGTGCCGGGATCTCGGCCCCGGTTCGTACCCCGCGCGGTCGCGATATCATGGCGGCGTGCGGCCAGCTCAAATCGGCGTCTGAGCGGTTGAGCCGTGCCGAACTCGACCGGATCGCCGACGACAAAAGTGCCGCCCTCGAAATCGCCTGATTTGCAGCAAAAGAGCGGCCTGTCCGGGCGACCGTAACATCTCTGCCCGGTCCAGCGAAGGTTCATGCCGTGGAACCTATCCTTGTTTGATCGGTTCGAGGGATAATCAGATTCAGGGTATTTATGTGGCTTTTTGACAAATTCATGTCGGCAATCGTCAAGGACGGCGAACTGACGGTCATTGATTATGACGGGCAAACCAAAGTCTATGGTGCGCCATCGGTCAAGCATCATCCGGTGACCGTCAGGTTCACCGAAAAGGGCGCTGCGGACCGGCTGGCCCGCAGCCCGCGCCTCGGGGCCGGGGAGGCCTATATGGAAGGTCGCCTGACCGTTGATGGCGATGATATCCTGGGCTTGCTCGACCTCGTGCTCGGCAATGCGACGTGGGAACGTGGTGGTATCGCGCGCGGCAGTCTTGAGAAGGGCGGTCGCAAGCTGATGACCAAGCTTGATCAGTGGAATTCGGCGAGACGGTCGAAGCAAAATGTCGCGCATCATTATGACCTGTCGGATCGGCTCTACGACCTGTTCCTCGATGCCGACCGCCAATATAGCTGCGCCTATTTCACCGACCCTGCGAACGGCCTCGAACAGGCGCAGGCCGACAAAAAGGCCCATATCGCCGCCAAGCTGCACCTGAAACCCGGACTGCGCGTGCTCGACATCGGCTGCGGCTGGGGCGGCATGGCGCTGTACCTGAACAAGGTCGCCGATGTGGACGTGCTCGGCGTCACCTTGTCGGAGGAGCAGCTGAAGGTCGCCCGTCAGCGCGCCGCCGATGCCGGGGTCAGCGACCGGGTGAAGTTTGAACTCATCGATTACCGCGACCTGACCGGCAGTTTTGATCGCATCGTCTCGGTCGGCATGTTCGAACATGTCGGGGTGCCGCAATATGAAACCTTCTTCCTCAAATGCCGCGAATTGCTGGCCGCTGACGGCGTCATGCTGCTCCACACCATCGGCCGCTTCGGCGGACCCGGCATCACCGACGC
>JAYVLC010000010.1:0-6766 GCA_043759675.1 Sphingosinicellaceae bacterium | reverse complement strand
GTCGCCCTTGAATGCGGCGATGTTGGGTTTGACTATGATGTCGCCCGAACCGCAACGCATCAAAAACTCGCCTGATACGGTGGGATGCGCTTCCAGCGGCTGATGGTCCGGGGCAGGCAGGCCGTAGTCCTCCATGCGACCGACGGCGCGGATCACGGCTCCCCGTGCCAGTCGCCGCTTCATCCAGCCGGGCATCCAGTGTGGAAGCGCCACTTTGTCCGACGGCTGGCCCTTGAAATATTTGGGTAGCACCCAAACCCCGCGGCGCGCAGCAACGAACAGCTTTGCAGCAATCGGTCGCTGCCCCAGTTCGGAGGCGACATCGACGGCGCTGTTGCCAAGCCCGACCACGACGACGCGTTTGCCGACCATGTCGATCGGGTCGAACGGCGTGCGATAATCATGGGCATGAAGCTCGATCCCGTCGAACGTACCCGGATAATCCGGGATGTTCGGTGACCAGTGGTGGCCGTTGGCGACCACCAGCGTGTCGTAGCGCTTGGCCTCACCGGTCGACAGCGTCACATCCCACGCGCCGTCCGGGCGGCGCTCAGCCCGCTCGACCGAAGTGTTGAAGCGGATACGCTCCCGAAGCCCGAAATGGTCGACATAGGCGTTGAAATAGCCATCGATCAGCGAATGGTGCGGGAAGTCGGGCCAGCCGTCAGGCACCGGATAATCCTCGAACGCCAGCCGCCATTTCGAGGTGTCGATGTGCAGCGACTGATAGCAGGCGCTCAGCCCATTCGGATTGCGATAGGCCCAGTTGCCGCCGATGCGGTCGGACATTTCGTAGATGTCGAACGGCAGGCCGTGGTCCTTGAGGCGTTTTGCCGTGGTGAAGCCCGAACAGCCCGCGCCGATGATGCATGTGGTCATCGCGCCACGCTGGCGCGGGGGTCGCTGTGCGTCAAGCAGGTGAAATGATCAGCGGTCGGGGGCTTCATCAAGGGCAAAGCGAAGCTTGCGGAGCAGCGGATAGGCTGCTTCGATCTCAGCGGTCGGCACATCTGCAAACACTTGGCTCATCGACGGTGTCAAATCCGCCAAGGCTGCGTCTCGCGCGGCAAGGCCCTCAGCGGTTGGCCGCACGATCTTGCCGCGTCCGTCAGTCGGGTCGGGGGTCAGCGCGACAAACCGGAGCGCCTCCAGCCGTTGCAGCGTGTTGGTGAGCGCTCCCTTCGACAGCTGGAAGGCGCGGGCTAGTTTGGTCGGGGTGGATTCGGCCAGATTCTGCCGCGCAAAATGGTGCAGGACGGTGAACTGCGCTTCGTTCAAACCACCGGGCCGTGTCCGTTCAAATCGCGCGCTGAGCAATTGCGAAGTGATGCCGATCTCGGTCAGCGCCCCCAGCAGCATGAAATCACGCGGGGTCATGTGACGAGGATCGGCGTGATGCCGCGACGCGGCGTCGGCGGCACCGGGTCGGCAAAGCCCAGCCTGTCCGCGCATCCCGCCAGCAACGCCAAAACCGGCACCGCCGCCGTCATCCCAAGCATCTCGCGCCGCGTTGGCATGGCTGATCTTTCATTCAACGATGAACTATAATTGTTCACCGACGAATTAATGTCAAGGCTAACCCACCTTCAACCGTTCATACCGCCGCAGGTGATGATCGACCGACCCGAACTGCCCCTCGATCATCGTCGCGCGCTTGAAATAATGGCCGACTGCCAGTTCGTCGGTCATACCCATGCCGCCGTGGATCTGGATCGCCGACTGGCCGACGAACTTGCAGGCCTTGCCGACGCGCGATTTTGCGGCGGAGACCGCGGCCATGCGCTCGGCGGGTTCGGCGTCGAGATGGAGGGTCGCCATCAGCGTCATGCTGACGGACTGTTCGACTTCGAGGAACATGTCGACCATGCGGTGCTGAAGCACCTGAAACTCCGAGATCGCCTTGCCGAACTGCTTGCGCTGCTTGGCATAGTCCATCGTCTGGGCGTGGATTTGCCGGGTGACGCCGACGGCCTCCGAACAAATGGCGGTCGTCGCTTCGTCGATGATCTGCTCGATCAGCGGCAACGCGCCGCCTTCGGCCCCGACCAGGGCGTCGCCGGGGATGCTGGCATTGTCAAAGGTGACTTCCGATGCGCGTCCGCCGTCAATCGTCGGATAGTCGCGGGTTGAAACCCCGCTGGTGGCCTTATCGATCAGGAATAGGGATACGCCGCCAGCCTCGGTCTGGCTGCCGCCGGTCCGGGCGGTCACCAGCAGATGCGTCGCAAACGGCGCGTCGCGGACGACTGCCTTATGGCCGTTGAGCACATAGCCGCTGCCGGATTTGGTCGCTATGGTCTTCAGGTTGGCCCAGTCATAGCGGCCTTGTGGTTCGGCATAGGCAAAGGCGATGATCACCTCTCCGGCGATGATGCCGCTGATCACATCGTCGCGCCCGCCGCTGTGCTTCAACGCCCCGCCGCCGATCACCACGGTCGAGAGATAGGGCTCAAGCACCAGCTTGCCGCCGAGTTCTTCCATAACGATCATGTTGTCGACCGCACCGCCGCCAAGGCCGCCCTGGTCTTCGGAGAAGGCGGCCCCCAGGATACCGAGTTCCTCGGCAAAGGCTTTCCACGTCAACGCCGACCAGCCGTCCTTGCGGCTGATCTTCATGCGCGTGTCATGATCGTAGCGATCCAGCAGGTAGCGCTGCAACGTGTCGCGCAGCATGGTCTGGGTATCGTTAAGGCTGAAGTCCATTTCGTCTCCTTTCCCTCTCCCCTTGAGGGAGAGGGGTGGCGCGAAGCGCCGGGGTGAGGGGGCGAACGTTCTACCCTCTCCCCGCTCGCCTCGCAGCGAGTCGCCCTCTCCCTCAAGGGGAGAGGGGACTGGTTAAAGTCCCAACACCATCTTGGCGATGATGTTGCGCTGGATCTCGTTCGACCCACCGTAAATGCTGGTCTTGCGCATGTTGAGGTATCCAGTGGCGGCCCGCTCGGCATATTCGGGCACCAGCGGCGGCATGTTGTCGCCTTCTTCCGGGAAGCCCCGGAAATAGGGGGTGCCGTAATGACTGACCGCCTCCAGCACCAACTCGGTTATCCGCTGCTGGATCTCGGTGCCCTTGATCTTGAGCAGCGAGGATTCCGGCCCCGGTCCTTTGCCGGATGACTCCGACGCCAGTGTGCGAAGTTCGGTATATTCCAATGCGGTCAGGTCAATTTCCAGCTCGGCAACCTTGCGCTTGAAGAACGGGTTGGCGAGCAGTGGCTGGCCTTCGTCCAGTTCAGTTGCGGCAATGGCGCGGATGCGTTCGATCCCGCGCTTGGAACGGGCGACACCGGCGATACCGGTTCGTTCATGCGCCAGCAGGAACTTGGCGCAGGTCCAGCCCTTATTCTCGTGGAACACCCGGTTTTCGACCGGCACCTTGACGTTTTCGAGCCAGACTTCGTTGACCTCATGTTCGCCGCCGAGCGTGATGATCGGGCGGACCGTGACACCCGGCGACGTCATGTCGATCAGCAGGAAGGAAATCCCCTCCTGCGCCTTGGCGGTCGGGTCGGTGCGAACGAGAAAGAAGCCCCAGTCGGCATGTTGCGCCAGTGTGGTCCAGGTCTTCTGGCCGTTGACGATATAATGGTCCCTGCCGTCCTCGGTCACGCGTTCGGCCTTGGTGCGGACGCTGGCGAGGTCGGAGCCTGATCCCGGCTCTGAATAGCCCTGACACCACCAGACATTGCCAGCAAGAATGCCTGGCAGATGCTGGGCTTTCTGCTCAGGCGTTCCAAAGGTGTAAATGACCGGGGCGACCATGTTGACGCCAAATGGCAGCGGGGGAATGGTGTCGGCTCGCGCATTCTCTTCGGACCAGATGAAGCGCTGCACCGAGGTCCAGCCCGGCCCGCCATATTCGACCGGCCATGCCGGAGCCGACCAGCCCTTTCTACCGAGAATCTGGTGCCAGGCGAGGAAATCGTCGCGCGTCAGCTCGTCGCGATCCAAATTCCCGCCGGTCAGATGCGGCGGGTAATTTGCGGCAATGAAGGCGCGAACCTCGTCACGAAATTCGACATCTTCGGCACTGAACTGGACGTCCATGACGACCTCTCCTTGTTAGACTATTGCGGCCTATCACTCGGCTCACAGCGGCTGCAAGGCACGAAAAGGGGAGGCTGTCGAACCCGCCAGCCCATCACGCAGACAGCGCTGCCCGCGCTTGCGAGCCCAAATGCGCCAACATGGCCGTGGTGACGTTTGTCGTCCGCGCGCGCTTGATCGTGCCCGCCAGCCGCTCAACCCGATCAGCGTTGGCGGCCAGCCAGGCCTGGACTGCAACGACGGGCGGTGTCCCCGACCCAGAGATCCGGCGGATCAGTTCGAGCCGGAGATGCTCGAAATCGCGCGCGAGCCCTGCAACCAGCAATCGCTCCCAAGGATCGGCCGGATGCATCTGTGCGGCCGTCCCCTTTGCCCAATCCAGCCCGAGTGCCTCGCCGAGTAGGGCGTAGGCGTCGACGGCGTCGCGCTCTGCGGTGCCAAGGTCGGCGGCCAGCCGCGCAACACCGACAGCGCCATCCTGCGCCTCCAACCGGACCAGCATCTGCGCGATGTCATCGGGCGCACCGCCCTTGACGAGGGCTTGCGCGAAGCGTTCGATCTGGGCGCGAGGCTCCGGACGCAAGATGTCGTCGATCTGGCCAGCGATACGGTCAATGCCCGGCTTCAGGCGGGCGATCACCGCCGATGGCGCGATCCCCGAGTCGTCGCCCCGGATCAGATCCCCCATTTGGGTCCGCAGCGCCTCGATGGCATGGCCATGCAGCGCGATCTGGGCGGTCGCCGATGCCTCACTCGCATCAATCGCCCGCCACAGCGTCCGCAGGTCAAACAGTTCGCGCGCGGCAACAAAGGCTCCGGCGACTTGCGCAAGACTGGCGCCCAGTTCCTCGGCCAATTCGAAGGCCAGCGGAATGCCGCCGCGGTTGACAACCTGGTTGGCAAGCTTGGTTGCAATCAACTCACGACGCAGCCGGTGGCCGTCGATGCTACCCACGAATCGTTCAACCAGCGCGTTGGGGAAAGCCGCATGGAGGTCGCCGACCAGGACAGCGTCATCAACCAGCGCAGACGCGACGAGCGCATCTTTGAGCGCCATTTTTGAATAGGCGAGCAATACCGCAAGCTCGGGCCGCTCAAGGCCTTGTCCGGCCTGCATCCGCTGCGTCAGGACATCATCGCCCGGCAGCCCCTCGACTGCCCGATTGAGTCGTCCCGCCGCCTCGAGGGTCTGGATCACCCTGAGCTGCGACGGCAAGGCGCTGACACCGCCCGCCTCGGCAACCGACAGAGCCTGGGTCTGCATGATATTGTCGCGCAGCACCAAGCGTTCGACGTCGTCGGTCATCTCGACCAGCAGGGCATTGCGTTCTTCGAGCGTCAGCGGTGTCGCAGCCAGTGCGATCTTGATATTGACCTCGTTGTCCGACGTGTCGACGCCGGCGGAATTGTCGATGAAGTCGGTGTTGATCCGGCCACCTTGGCGCGCAAATTCGACACGCCCGGCCTGGGTGGTGCCAAGATTGGCACCTTCGCCAATCACCCGTACCCGCAATTGCCCGCCATTGATCCGGATCGCGTCATTGGCGCGGTCGCCGACGTCGGCATTCGATTCAGACCCCGCCTTCACATAGGTCCCAATGCCGCCGAACCAGGCGAGATCCGCCTGCGCCTTCAGGATCGCCGTCATCAATTCAGCCGGGGAGACGTTGTCCGCTGCCAGGCCGAGCATCACCTTGACCTGTTCGGATAGCGGGATCGACTTCTGGTCTCGCGGAAAGATCCCCCCGCCGCCCGAGATCAGCTTGGTATCATAGTCGGCCCAACTGGACCGCGGCAACGCGAACAGCCGCTGACGCTCCCTGAAGCTCTGGGCGGGGTCGGGGTTCGGATCGAGGAAAATGTGGCGATGATCAAAGGCTGCTACGAGCTTCAATGTTTCGGACAGCAGCATGCCGTTGCCGAACACGTCCCCGGACATGTCCCCAACCCCGATGACCCGGACCGCGTCGCGCTGAACATCGACCCCAAGCTCGCGGAAATGTCGCTGGACCGAGACCCAGGCACCCTTGGCTGTGATGCCCATCGCCTTGTGATCATACCCAAAGCGCCCGCCCGAAGCGAAAGCGTCACCCAGCCAGAAGCCGTGCGCCTCCGAAATCGCGTTGGCGATGTCGGAAAAGGTTGCGGTTCCCTTGTCAGCGGCCACAACCAGATAGGGGTCTGGCGCGTCATGGCTGCGGACGCCGACCGGCGGAATGATCGCGCCGTCTGCGCCAAGATTATCGGTCACCGACAGCAGCGCCCGGATGAAGATGCGATAGCTTTCGGTGCCTTCGGCCAGCCATGCGTCGCGGTGGGAGGCAGGCGGCAACTGCTTAGGATAGAATCCACCCTTCGCACCCGTCGGGACGATCACGGCGTTCTTGACCATCTGTGCCTTGACCAGCCCCAGCACTTCGGTGCGGAAGTCGTCGCGGCGATCGGACCAGCGCAGCCCGCCGCGGGCGATGGGGCCGCCGCGCAGATGTATGCCTTCGACGCGCGGCGAATACACCCAGATTTCGCGGTATGGCACCGGCGGCGGCAGGTTCGGGACCTTGTGCGACTCCAGTTTGAACGCCAGCGCCTCAACGCCACCCGGCGCATAGGCATTGGTCCGCAGCGTTGCCGTGATCACCGAACGGTAAAGCCGCAGGATGCGGTCATCATCAATTGCTGCCACCGACGAAAGTCCGGCTTCGATCCGCTGCTCGACCGCCTC
>JAYVLC010000009.1:0-31328 GCA_043759675.1 Sphingosinicellaceae bacterium | reverse complement strand
TCAAAACGCCCCGTCATCCTGACGAAAGTCAGGACCTCCAATGGCCATCAACTACTCTCGACGAGGTCCTGACTTTCGTCAGGATGACGGCAAGAGCGGTGATTTAAACTACGACTCGACCCTTACCATGTGACTGACTTTGCGGATCATGCCGCGCACCGAAGGCGTATCCTCCAGCTCGCGCGTCTTGTGCATCTTGTTCAGCCCCAGCCCAACCAGCGTTGCACGCTGGTCCGGTTGGCGGCGGATCGGGGATCCGGTCTGCGTGACTTTGATGGTTGCCATTGCTCTATCCTCAGACAGCGAGTTCGGCTTCGGCTTCAACAGCCGCGCCCTTTGCGTCGCCACGCCGCCCAATCAGGTCAGCGATCTTCTTGCCACGACGCTGTGCAACTGACTTCGGCGACGTCTGCGCCGTCAGCGCCTCAAACGTTGCACGGATCATATTGTACGGATTGTTGGTCCCAACCGACTTGGTCACGACGTCGGCAACCCCCAATGATTCGAAAATCGCGCGCATTGGACCACCGGCGATGATGCCAGTCCCTTGCGGTGCCGACCGAACATGGACCTTGCCGGCGCCGAAATGCCCGTAAGCATCATGGTGCAGCGTGCGGCCATCGCGAAGCGGGACACGAACCATCGCCTTCTTGGCAGCAGCGGTACCCTTCTGGATAGCCTCAGGCACCTCGCGGGCCTTGCCCTTGCCAAAGCCGACGCGACCCTTGCCGTCGCCGACGACCACCAGAGCTGCAAAGCCGAAGCGCTTTCCACCCTTCACGGTCTTGGACACGCGGTTGATGTGGACCAGCTTCTCGATCAGTTCATTGCCCTGATCGTCGGTCGCGCCCTGACGCCGATCGTCACGACGGCCACCGCGATTGCGGTCGCCGCCGGGGCCACGACCTGCGCCTGCGCCGCCGCCTGGACCTGCACGGCCACGTCCGCCGCGCGGGCTGCGGGGGGCATCACCACCAGGTGCGGCATCAGCCGAAGGAATGTTGTCGTCAGCCATTTAGAACTCCAATCCGGCTTCGCGGGCAGCTTCCGCCAGCGCCTTGACGCGTCCGTGGAACAGGAAGCCGCCACGGTCGAACACGACCGTGCTGACGCCTGCAGCCTTGGCGCGCTCTGCCAGCCGCTTGCCGACATCGCCAGCCGCCGCTGCTGTAGCGCCGGTTGACCCGCGCCCGTCCTTTTCCAGCGTCGATGCCGACGCGAGCGTCTGCCCGGCTGCATCGTCGATGATCTGTGCATAGATATGCTGCGACGAACGGTGCACCGACAGGCGTGGACGTCCGCCCGCATTCTTGCGGAGCGAGGTCCGCACCCGTTGGCGGCGACGTTCGAACAGGGAAAGATTCTTCGCCATGGCTATTTCTTCTTCCCTTCTTTGCGGAAGATACGTTCACCGCGGTATTTGATACCCTTGCCCTTGTAAGGCTCGGGCTTGCGCCAGCGACGGATTTCAGCAGCAACCTGACCAACCTTCTGGCGATCAGCACCGGAGATTTCGACTGTGGTCTGATCCGGCGTTTTGATCGTGATACCCGTCGGGATCGCGTAGTTGACGTGGTGGCTGTAGCCGAGCTGCAGGTTCAGGATTTCGCCCTGCGCTGCTGCCCGGTAACCGACGCCGGTGATGTCGAGAATTTTGGTGAACCCGTCGGATACGCCAACCACCAGGTTCGAAACGAGCGTCCGCTGCATGCCCCAGAAGGCGCGTGCACGCTTGGTCTCGTTGGCGGGCATGACCTTAATCTCGCCCTCGCCGATGGTGTAGGTGATGTCGTCAGAGGTCTTCAGCGTGAGGACGCCCTTTGGTCCGGCGACCGACAGGGTGCCGTTCTCGATGGCGGCGGTGACACCGGCCGGAACTGGAACCGGCTTCTTTCCAATGCGTGACATGATCAGAACACCTGGCAGAGCAGCTCGCCGCCAACATTCTGCTCGCGCGCTTCCGCGTCGGACAGAACGCCCTTTGGCGTCGAGATGATGGTGATGCCAAGGCCGTTGCGGACCCGCGGCAGCTCTTTCGAGCCAGAATAGACACGGCGGCCTGGCTTCGACACGCGCTGGACATATTGAATGGCCGGCGCGCCTTCGAAATACTTCAGCTCGATGCGGATTGCCGGGTGCGTGGCAGTCACATCCTCGGAATATCCGCGGATATAGCCTTCGCGCTGCAGCACATCGAGTACGCGGGCGCGCAGCTTTGATGCTGGCGTCAGCACACTGTCCTTGCGAGCCTGTTGGCCGTTGCGGATGCGGGTGAGCATATCGCCCAGGGGATCGGTCATCGACATGATTTACCCTCCCTTACCAGCTGGACTTGGTCAGACCGGGAATCAGGCCTTTGTTGCCCAATTCGCGGATCATGATCCGGCTCAGTTTGAACTTGCGATAAACGGCGCGCGAACGGCCGGTTACCATGCAGCGGTTGCGAACCCGGGTCGGGTTCGCATTGCGCGGCAAGGTCGCCATCTTCAGGCGCGCCATCAGGCGCTCCGCGTCGTCGAGCGTTTCGTCGTTGGCCACAGCCTTCAGCGCGGCAAACTTGCCGGCATATTGCTTGACCATCGCTTTGCGACGCTCATTCTTGTTGATCGAACTCTTTTTCGCCATGACTTTGGGTCTTCTCCTTGAGCCTGCTGGTTACGCCTGACTAGGCGGCCTTGCGGGTCTCATCCTGACGGTCGGTGAACGGAAATCCGAAAGCCCGCAGCAGCTCGCGCGCTTCTTCATCGGTGTTCGCCGTGGTGGTAACGATGACGTCCATGCCGCGGATCTTGTCGATCCGGTCATAGTTGATCTCCGGGAACACGATCTGCTCCTTGAGGCCCATCGCATAATTGCCGCGACCGTCGAACGATGCCGGGTTCAGACCGCGAAAATCGCGGACGCGCGGCAGCGCGATGGTGATCAGCCGATCGAGAAATTCGTACATCTTCTCGCGACGCAGCGTGACCTTGCAGCCAATTGGCATGCCTTCACGCAGCTTGAACTGCGCAACGGACTTTTTCGCTTTGTTGATGACAGGCTTCTGCCCGGCGAGCAGCATCATCTCGCCAGCGGCAACATCGACCTTCTTCTTGTCCTGGGTCGCTTCGCCAACGCCCATGTTGATGACAATCTTGTCGATCTTGGGGACCTGCATGGCGTTCTTATAGCCAAACTTTTCCGTCAGAGCGGCTTTGATCGTCTCGTCGTACATCCGCTTCATGCGCGGAGTCAGCGTTGCCTCAGCCATTTATCACCTCACCGGACCGCTTGGCGACACGCACCTTCTGGCCGTTCTCAATACGGAATCCGACGCGCGTCGGCTTGCCGGTCTTGGGGTCCTCAATCGCCACCTTGCACACGTGCATCGGGGCTTCGCGAAGCTTGATGCCACCCTGCGGGTCGCCCTGCGACGGCTTGGTGTGGCGCTTGATCATGTTGATCCCGCCAACCACAACCTTGCCGGTCTTTGGCATCGAGCGGACGACTTCGCCGTGCTTGCCCTTGTCCTTGCCGGACAGGACGACGACCTTGTCACCCTTCTTGATCTTTGCAGCGCTCATTACAGCACCTCCGGAGCAAGGCTGATAATCTTCATGTGGCCCGAAGCGCGCAACTCGCGCACAACCGGCCCGAAGATGCGGGTGCCAATCGGCTCCTCATTCTTGTTGATGAGAACGGCGGCATTGCCGTCAAACCGGATGACCGAGCCGTCAGCGCGCCGGATATCCTTCGCCGTGCGAACGACGACGGCGCGGTGCACGTCACCCTTCTTCACGCGGCCCTTGGGCTGTGCTTCCTTGACCGACACCACAATCGTGTCGCCAACGCCGGCAACCCGGCGCTTCGAGCCGCCGAGCACCTTGATGCACTGCACCCGTTTCGCGCCGCTGTTGTCAGCGACATCGAGATTCGTCTGCATCTGGATCATGGCTAGGCGACCTTCTCAAGAACGCGCCACGTCTTCTGCTTCGAAATCGGAGCACATTCTTCAATGCGCACCGTTTCGCCCGCCTTGATGGCGTTCAGTTCGTCGTGGGCGTGATACTTCTTCGAACGACGCATGATCTTTCCGTAGAGCGGGTGCTTGACCTTACGCTCAACGAGAACGACCACCGTCTTATCTGGCTTGTCCGACACAACCGTGCCCTGCAGGACGCGCTTCGGCATATGTCCTCCTTACGCAGCCGAAGCGGATTGGGTCCGCTCGGTCTGCAACGTCTGAATTTGTGCAATGGTGCGGCGCACGGCGCGAACCCGCGACGGCTTCTCAAGCTGGCCAGTGGCAGCCTGGAAGCGCAGATTGAACTGCTCCTTCTTCAGCTGACCGAGCTGCTCGACGAGCTGGTCGTCGCTGTTGCTGCGGAGATCGGCAATTTTCACGGGTCGCCCTCCTTATGCGTGGAGTTCACCAAGGCGGACGATCACCTTGGTCTTGATGGGAAGCTTGGCGGCGGCGCGCTCGAAAGCGACGACTGCGATGTCGTGCGGAACGCCATCGAGCTCAAACATGATCCGGCCTGGCTTGACGCGGGCAGCCCAGAATTCCGGCGCGCCCTTGCCCTTGCCCATGCGGACTTCGGCAGGCTTTGACGATACCGGGACATCCGGGAAAATCCGAATCCACAACCGGCCCGCACGCTTGATGTGGCGGGTAATCGCACGGCGAGCCGCCTCGATCTGCCGGGCCGTAATCCGGTCAGGCTCCATCGCCTTCAGGCCAAAGGCACCAAAGTTCAATGTGGTTCCGCCTTTGGCGTCACCCTTGATACGGCCCTTGAAGGCCTTGCGGAACTTGGTCCGTTTCGGTTGCAGCATTTCTATTCGCCTTCTGACACCGTTCGTCGGCCGATCAGGCGATAAGGGGTATGGCCCTTATCGCGCTGGTCGGACTCCCGACGTTTGCGCTTCCATCATGAGCCGGTCCTGAGCCATCGGATCGTGGCCAAGGATTTCGCCCTTGAAAATCCAAACCTTGACGCCGCAAACACCATAAGCGGTGTGGGCCTGCGCCTCGGCATAATCGACATTCCCGCGCAGCGTGTGCAACGGCACCCGGCCCTCGCGGTACCATTCGGTCCGGGCGATTTCCGCGCCGCCCAAACGACCCGAGCAGGTGATCCGAATACCCTCGGCCCCAAGGCGCAGTGCTGATTGCACCGCCCGCTTCATGGCACGACGAAAGGCGATACGACGCTCAAGTTGATCGGCAACACCCTGCGCCACCAGCTTTGAATCAACTTCTGGCTTCCGGATTTCAACGATGTTGAGCGACACGGCGCTCTTGGTCATCGTCCCGACCTGGGCCTTCAGTTTCTCGATATCGGCGCCCTTCTTGCCGATGATCACGCCCGGACGGGCAGCATAGATCGACACGCGGCACAGTTTTGCAGGACGCTCGATCACGACCTTCGAAATGGCGGCCTGAGTCAACGTCTTCAGGATGAAGGCGCGAATCTTCAGGTCTTCAAGAAGCAGCCGGCCATAATCCTCACCGCGGGCGAACCAGCGCGAGTCCCAAGTACGGTTGATCTGCAGGCGCAGACCGATGGGTGACGACTTTTGACCCATTATGCTTGCTCCTGTGCCGGCGCTTCGTCGCGCTCGCGGACCACGATACGGACCCGGCTGAACGGCTTGATGATCTGCGCTGCACGACCACGAGCCCGCGGCGTAAAGCGCTTCATGATCAGCGCCTTGCCGACCGAAGCTTCCTTCACAACCAGCGCATCGACGTCGAGATTGTGGTTGTTTTCGGCATTGGCGATGGCCGACGCCAGAACCTTGCGGACCGCCTCTGCCATGCCTTTTGTCGAGAACTGCAGAATGTTCAGGGCTTCGCCAGCCTTCTTCCCACGGATCAGACCCGCGACAAGATTGAGTTTCTGCGCCGAACCACGAATGGTGGTCGCGACAGCGAACGCCTCACGTTCGCCAACACGGCGCGGGTTTGGACCCTTGCTCATGAGCGTTTCGCCTTCTTGTCGGCCGCGTGACCAGGGAAGGTCCGCGTCGGCGAGAATTCACCGAGCTTGTGACCGACCATGTCCTCGTTGACCGAGACCGGAATGAATTTCTTGCCGTTGTAAACGCTGAACGTAAGTCCAACGAACTGCGGCAGGATGGTTGAACGACGTGACCAGGTCTTGATCACACCGCGTGCGCCGCTGTCCTGTGCGGTCTCGGCCTTTTTCAGAAGGCTGAGCTCGACGAACGGGCCTTTCCAGACGGAACGTGCCATCGCGGCTACCTCTTCTTCTTAGCGTGACGCGAACGGATGATCATATTATCCGTCGACTTATTGTGGCGGGTCTTGGCACCCTTGGTCGGCTTGCCCCAAGGCGTAACCGGATGACGGCCGCCGGAGGTGCGGCCTTCGCCGCCGCCATGCGGATGGTCGACCGGGTTCTTGGCAACACCGCGTGACAGCGGCCGACGACCGAGCCAGCGGTTGCGACCGGCCTTCGCCAGATAAGTGTTGGCATTGTCCGGGTTTGAGACCGCACCAACCGTCGCCATGCAATCGGCGCGGATGTAACGCTGCTCGCCGGAGTTCAGCCGGATGATCACCATGCCACTATCGCGACCGACGACCTGGATGAAGGTTCCAGCCGAACGGGCAAGCTGGCCGCCCTTCAAAGGCTTCATCTCGACGTTGTGGACAATGGTGCCAATCGGCATCTGACCGATCTCCATCGCGTTGCCCGGCTTCACATCGACCTTCTTGCCCGCAACAATCGTGTCGCCGGGGGCCAGGCGCTGCGGCGCGATGATATAGGTCTGCTCACCGTCTGGATAATTCACCAGCGCGATGAACGCCGTGCGGTTCGGATCATATTCCAAACGCTCGACAGTTGCGGGCATGTCCCACTTGCGGCGTTTGAAATCGATGATGCGGTAACGCTGCTTGTGACCGCCACCGATGCCGCGCGACGTGGCGTGGCCCATATTGTTGCGGCCACCGGTCTTTTTCAGACCTTCGGTCAGCGCCTTGACCGGCTTGCCCTTGTGGAGCGCCGAACGGTCAACAAGCACAAGGCCGCGGCGGCCCGGGCTGGTTGGATTATATTTCTTCAATGCCATGTCGAGTCCTGCCCGCTCAAATGCCGGTGGTCACGTCGATCGATGAGCCTTCGGCGAGCGTAATGATCGCCTTCTTCTCATCGGAACGCATGTAGGGTTTGCCCTTCCAGCGCTTGGTCTTGCCCTTTTGGACAAGCGTGTTCACGCCCGTGACCTTGACGTTGAACAAGGCTTCGACCGCAGCGCGGATCTGAGGCTTTGTTGCGTCGGTCGCGACCTTGAACACTACCTGGTTGTGCTCGGAAAGCAGTGTCGCTTTTTCGGTGATGTGCGGTTTGCGCACCACGTCATAATGTTTGAGGTCGATGGCAGCGCCAGCGGCCTTCTTCGGAGCCTTAGCCATTGAACCGCGCCTCCAGCTTCTCGACGCCTGCGCGGGTCAGCACCAGCATGTCGTGGTTGAGAATGTCATAAACGTTCGCGCCAACCGCCGGCATCACGTCAACCTTGTGCAGGTTGGCGCACGCCATCAGGAAATTGGCATCAACCGCCTCGCCGTCGATGAACAGGCCGTTGGTGACGCCCAAGCCAGCCAGCCGCGCCAGCAATGACTTGGTCTTCGCCTCGCCAAGCGCCAGACTATCGACGATCATCAGCTTGCCCTCGGCAGCCTTGACCGACAGTGCGGTCTTCAGGCCGAGTGCCCGAACCTTCTTGTTCAGCGACTGGGTGAATGCCCGGACCCGTGGACCGTGCGCCTTGCCACCACCAGTGAACTGCGGTGCAGCCCGGTTGCCGTGACGAGCGGTACCGCCGCCCTTCTGATTGCCGAGCTTCTTGCCGGTACGCCGCACATCTGACCGTTCGCGCGCGCCCCGCGCCGTGGCGCGACGGTTGGCGAGCTGCCAGTTGATGACGCGGAACAGAATGTCCTTGCGGGCTTCAAGTCCGAAGACTGCATCGTTCAGCTCGATCGATCCGGCCTTGCCGGCGTCGAGGGTCTTTACATCGACCTTCATGGCTTAACCTTCCTGGCCATCGGTCGCGTCCACGGCGGCCGGTGCGGGCGCCTCGGTCGCGAGAGTGGCAGCCTGCTTGACCGATGCCGGGTAAGCGGCACCTTCCGGGCGGGCAATCTTGACGGAATCGCGGACCAACAGCCACGCACCCTTGCTTCCGGGCACCGAGCCCTTGACGAAGATCAGGCCGCGCTCGACATCGGTTGAGACGACTTCGAGGTTCTGCTGCGTACGCTGACGGTCGCCCATGTGGCCGGCCATCTTCTTGTTCTTGAAGACCTTGCCTGGATCCTGACGCTGACCGGTCGAACCAGCCGAGCGATGCGAGACCGAGACACCGTGGGTGGCGCGCAGACCGCGGAAATTCCAGCGCTTCATGACGCCCTGGTAGCCCTTGCCCTGGGTCTGCCCGGAAATGTCGACCATCTGACCGGCAATGAAGTGATCTGCCGACAGGGTGGCACCAACATCGACGAGGGCATCCTCGGCAACGCGGAATTCGCGAACGCGGGCCTTTGGCTCCACTTCGGCTTTGCCGAAATGGCCGCGCTCAGGCTTCGTCAGATTCTTTGCTTTCGCAACGCCTGCACCGAGCTGGACGGCCACATAGCCATCGTCGGCGAGGGTGCGGTGCGCGACAACCTGGCAATTCTCCAGCGACAGGACGGTTACAGGCACATGGCGCCCGTCGTCCTGAAACAACCGTGTCATTCCCAACTTCTTCGCGATCACGCCAGTGCGCATGACCCAATTCCTTCCATCAGAGGCCCCTCCCGGGGGCTTGAGCTAAAACCCGAACTATCATTCCCGCGAAGGCGGGAACCCAGCCCAACAACAACTTGCGAGCTTCGCTCGCGCTTTTGATCGCACTAGGTCCCCGCCTTCGCGGGGATGACGACCACTTCGACTGCAGACCTAGGCCTGCAGCTTGATTTCCACGTCCACACCTGCGGCGAGGTCGAGCTTCATCAGCGCATCCACCGTCTGTGGCGTTGGCTGAACGATGTCGAGGAGGCGCTTATAGGTGCGAACTTCGAATTGTTCACGCGATTTCTTATCAACGTGCGGTGAGCGGTTGACCGTGAACTTTTCGATGCGCGTCGGCATCGGGATTGGACCACGGATCGACGCACCAGTGCGCTTTGCGGTATCGGCAATCTCACCGGTGGCCTGATCGAGCACACGGTGGTCGAAGGCTTTCAGCCGGATGCGAATGTTCTGCGTTTCCATCTCAATACCGCTTTATTCGTTTCACAAAAACCGCGACCGCCCGGCAGGTGACCCTGCCGGGCGGTCGTAACATACTTACTTGCTGATGCTCGCGACGACGCCGGCGCCAACGGTCCGGCCACCTTCACGAATAGCGAAGCGCAGACCTTGATCCATCGCGATTGGTGCGATGAGCTTGACGGTCAGCGTCACATTGTCGCCCGGCATGACCATCTCGGTGCCCTCTGGCAGCTCGACGGTTCCGGTGACATCGGTGGTGCGGAAATAGAATTGCGGACGATAGTTCGCAAAGAACGGCGTGTGACGGCCACCCTCGTCCTTCGACAGCACGTAGATTTCTGCCGAGAAGTCGGTGTGCGGCTTGATCGAACCGGGCTTGCAGAGAACTTGGCCGCGCTCAACTTCCTCACGGCCAACGCCACGAACCAGCGCGCCGATGTTGTCGCCAGCCTGGCCCTGATCGAGCAGCTTGCGGAACATTTCGACGCCGGTGACGACGGTTTTGCGGACGACGGTCTGGATGCCGACGATTTCGACTTCCTCGCCGACCTTGACGATGCCGCTCTCGACGCGGCCGGTGACAACGGTACCGCGACCCGAGATCGAGAACACATCCTCGATCGGCATCAGGAACGGCTTGTCGAGCGGACGCTCCGGCTGCGGGATCCAGCTATCGACAGCTGCCATCAGCTTGATGATCGATTCGCGACCGATGTCATCGTTGGTGCCATCGAGCGCCTTGACTGCCGAGCCCTGGATGATCGGAATATTGTCACCATCAAAGTCATACTTCGAAAGCAACTCGCGGATCTCCAGCTCAACGAGCTCGAGAATCTCGGCGTCGTCGACCAGATCGACCTTGTTCATGAACACGACCATCTGCGGAACGCCGACCTGCTTGGCGAGCAGGATGTGCTCGCGGGTCTGCGGCATCGGGCCATCGGTCGCCGAAACGACGAGGATCGCGCCGTCCATCTGCGCAGCTCCGGTGATCATGTTCTTCACATAATCGGCATGGCCGGGGCAATCGACGTGGGCGTAGTGACGGGCTGCCGTCTCATATTCCACGTGCGCCGTCGAAATGGTGATACCGCGCTCGCGCTCCTCGGGAGCCTTGTCGATGTCGGCATAGGCCGTGAACTTGGCACCGCCGGTCTCGGCCAGGATCTTGGTGATCGCTGCTGTCAGCGACGTCTTGCCATGGTCGACGTGACCAATGGTCCCAATGTTGCAGTGCGGCTTGTTCCGCTCGAATTTCGCTTTGGCCATCTTGCTCGTCCTCTAGCTTGATCTCTGGATGGGTGTCTGCGGGCCTAAGCCAGCTTTGCCTTAATCTCTTCCGCGACGTTTGCGGGCACTTCCTCGTAATGACTGAACTGCATCGAATATTGCGCCCGGCCCTGGGTCATCGACCGGAGCTGATTGACGTAGCCGAACATGTTCGCCAGCGGCACCATGGCCTCGATCACCTGCGCGTTGCCGCGGCTGTCGGTGCCCTGGATCTGTCCGCGCCGTGAGTTCAGGTCGCCGATGCAGTCACCCATGAAATCTTCAGGGGTTACAACTTCAACCTTCATCATCGGCTCGAGCAGCTTGATACCGGCCTTGGTGGCCGCCTCACGCATGCCGCCACGACCGGTGATTTCGAACGCCAGCGCACTGGAGTCAACATCATGGTACGCGCCGTCATACAGCCGGGCCGTAAAATCGATGATCGGAAACCCGATCAACGAACCCGACGCCGCAATCTCGCGAATACCCTTCTCGACGGCCGGGATATATTCCTTGGGAATATTTCCGCCCTTGACCTCGTCAACAAAGACGACGCCCTGGCCGCGCTCACCTGGCTCGACCGAGAATTTGATGCGACCAAACTGGCCGGAACCGCCCGACTGCTTTTTGTGGGTGTAATCGACATCGACCTTGCGGGCGAGAGACTCGCGGTAGGCAACCTGCGGCGCGCCGACATTGGCCTCGACCTTGAATTCACGGCGCATCCGGTCAACGAGAATCTCGAGGTGGAGCTCGCCCATTCCCTTGATGATCGTCTGGCCGCTCTCCTGGTCCGAGGTGACGCGGAAGGATGGATCCTCCTGCGCCAACCGGTTGAGCGCGATGCCCATCTTTTCCTGGTCGGCCTTGGTCTTTGGCTCGACGGCCACCTCGATGACCGGGTCCGGGAACTCCATCCGCTCAAGGATGATCGGCGAGGTTGGCGAGCACAATGTGTCACCAGTCGTCGTATCTTTCAGCCCAACGAGTGCGACGATATCACCGGCGAATGCCTCTTTGATATCTTCACGGTCGTTTGCGTGCATCAGCAGCATCCGACCGATCTTCTCGCGCTTGTCCTTGACCGAGTTGAGCACGATCGACGCCGCATCCATCTTGCCCGAATAAATACGGGCAAACGTCAGCGTCCCGACGAAGGGGTCGGTCATAATCTTGAACGCCAGCGCCGAGAATGGCGCATCGTCCGTTGCCGGACGCGAATCCGGGGTCACACCGTCGAGCTTCAGGCCTTGAACATCGATGATGTCGAGTGGCGACGGCAGGTAATCGACCACGGCATCGAGCAGCGGTTGAACGCCCTTGTTCTTGAACGCCGAACCACACAGCACCGGAACGAAGGAGAAATTCAGCGTGCCCTTGCGGATCAGCGCTTTCAGGGTGGCGGTGTCAGGCTCGGTGCCCTCCAGATACGCCTCCATGATGTCGTCATCCTGCTCGACAGCCATTTCGATCAGCTCAGACCGGGCAATCGCGGCAGCGTCAGCGAGATCCTCGGGGATCGCCTGATATTCAAACTTTGCACCCAGCGACTCTTCGAGCCAGATGATCGCGCGATTCTCAACCAGGTCAACAAGGCCCTTGAAGGTGCCCTCAATACCGATCGGCAGGTACAGGACGGCCGGACGCGCGCCGAGGCGATCCTTGATCATCTCGACGCAGCGCTCGAAATTCGCGCCGGTGCGGTCAAGCTTGTTGACGAAGCACATGCGCGGCACTTTGTATTTTTCGGCCTGGCGCCACACCGTCTCGGACTGCGGCTCAACGCCGGCAACCCCGTCGAAGCAGGCAACCGCACCATCGAGAACGCGCAGCGACCGCTCAACTTCAATGGTGAAATCGACATGGCCCGGCGTGTCGATGATGTTGATCCGGTGATCGTTCCAAAAACAGGTCGTTGCAGCGGAGGTGATCGTGATCCCCCGCTCCTGCTCTTGCTCCATCCAGTCCATCGTCGCGGTGCCTTCATGCACTTCGCCGATCTTGTAGGACTTGCCGGTATAATAAAGAATCCGCTCGGTGGTCGTCGTTTTCCCGGCATCAATATGGGCCATGATGCCAATGTTACGGTACATCGAGAGTGGGTGGACGCGTGCCATGACTGTTTCCGGCTACCAGCGGTAATGCGAGAAGGCGCGGTTGGCTTCGGCCATCCGGTGCGTATCTTCGCGTTTCTTGACGGCGGTGCCGCGGTTGTTTGCAGCATCCATCAGCTCGCCCGACAGGCGCGCCGACATCGTGTGCTCGCTGCGATTACGCGCTGCACCAATCAGCCAGCGAATGGCCAGTGCCTGCGAACGCTCCGGACGAACCTCGACGGGAACCTGATAGGTCGCACCACCAACGCGGCGGCTGCGAACTTCGATGGCCGGGCGAACATTCGCCAGCGCATCATGGAACACACCGATCGGTTCGCGACGGGCGCGCTGCTCGACAACATCGAGAGCTCCGTAAACGATCTGCTCGGCAACCGATTTCTTGCCTTCGTACATCACCAAATTCATGAACTTGGTCAATGTGACGTCCCCGTAACGGGGATCGGGCAGGATTTCGCGCTTCTCTGGGCGACGACGACGTGACATCCGGTTCGTTCCTTACTTCGGCCGCTTGGCGCCGTATTTCGAACGGCTCTGCTTGCGATCCTTGACGCCCTGCGTGTCGAGCACGCCGCGAAGCACATGGTAGCGCACGCCGGGAAGATCCTTAACGCGGCCGCCGCGGATAAGCACGACCGAGTGCTCCTGCAGATTATGACCTTCGCCGGGGATATAACCGATGACTTCAAAGCCGTTGGTCAAGCGCACCTTGGCGACCTTGCGGAGTGCCGAGTTCGGCTTCTTCGGGGTCGTTGTATAGACGCGCGTGCAAACACCGCGCTTTTGCGGGCAGGACTCCATAGCTGGCGCGGTCTCGCGCACTCGCTGCGGGGTGCGGCCCTTGCGGACCAGCTGGTTGATCGTCGGCATGCGTGTTTCAGGCCTTCAACAGTTCGCCGCGTGCGGCAGTGAATCTCAGCTCGACATGCGCCAACGGCAATACCCCGCCATAAGACGGGAGCCATCCGCGAGGCGATGCCGGAACCTTCAATCGAAGCCCGGCCGGACCTCACTCACGCATGTGCGTATCTAAACTCGTTCCAGGACAGCGTTTAGGTTGCTTACCTACCACCAGCCCGCGAGTGAGGGCGGCCTATACGCGCCGAGTCCCACAGGGTCAAGGGCGATTTGGCAGCTTGCGGGTGCCAGAACAGGTCCCGCAAAGTGCACGGGGCCTGCTCCAACAGCAGGCCCCGCACCGAAATTCAGGCTTTGCCGGTCAACGTGCCAACATTTGCCTTCATGATCGCGATCAGGCGCACCGTGAGCACGGTCGCTCCAACGCCCGCCGCAACGAGGCCGACATTGGTTGCAATTTTGCCGAGATTGACCCCGGCGACGGGGATCTGGGTCACGGCTGCTGACACAACCGGATAGGCCAACACAGCAAGAAGCAACCCATGCAACCGATCTTCGGTATAGGACAGACCGGCAACGATCCCCAGCCCAACGAGAGCCGCTGCGACATCCAATTGCGGAATGGCGATAAATGCCGCGACAACAGCAAGCAACAACGCAACAAGCCCCGATACGGACGATATCTTGTTCATGGTCTTCCCCTCTGTTTTGACCAATCTGGTCCGGGGGACTACCCCCCCGCGCGGCAGGCTACATAGTTAACAACAAATTGCCATTTAATTCGCGGGTACCCCCGTTGCGGTGCCACCGCCCCGACTGTGACCCTGATTGCCGCCGCGCCACTTCGGACCAGCGACTGATCAATCCGGGCAGTTGACATCCCGGTACGGCTGCCACCTTATCCGGCCCGGGGACGGGGGCAAATATCATGGCAGAGACACCGGCGACCGGATCATTGCGGCGGAGTTTGGGGCCGGTGGCCGTAGCGCTGCTGACGCTTTCGACCCTGTCACCGGCCGCATCAGTTTTCATCGCCGGTGCGGACATCACTCATCAGGCCGGAACGGGTGTGGCGCTGGCGTTCCTGCTCGGCGGCGGGCTGACGTTGATATTCACCTTTGCCCAGGCTGAACTCGGATCATCCTTCCCGACCGCGGGCGGCGACTATGCCATGATCGGCAACACGCTCGGGCCACGTTGGGGGTTTGTCAGCTTTTGCCTCACCCTGCTCGGCGCACCGGTATTCCTTGCGCTGACCGCGACGGGCATTGCCTTGTATCTGCGCGTCGTCATCCCCGACCTCCCGGCGGTTCCCACTGCCCTCGCGGCGCTGGCCCTGTCGACCGGGTGCGCCATGCTCAACGTCCGCACCGGAGCGATCATCACCGGCCTGTTCCTGGCGATCGAACTGGCGGCGCTGGCGCTGGTCAGCGGACTTGGCTTTGCCGAGCCTGTGCGCGGACTGGCGGAGGTGCTGGTGTCGCCGATCCATTTCACCGCCGGGCTGGCCGAGCCAGTGTCGTTCGGTGTTCTCGCGGTCGCGGTCACCTCGGCGTCCTGGGCAACCAGCGGGGCTGGGCAATCCGTCTATTTCAGCGAAGAGCTACACAATCCGGTCCAGGTCGGGCGACTGATCATCATCATCTCGCTGATCGCCATTTCGACAATGCTGCTGCCAGTGCTCGGGCTGGTTATCGGGGCGAGCGACCTGCCAACCATCCTCGCCGCTGAATCGCCCTTTGCAGCCTTCATTGCAGAGCGCGCCTCGCCCGCGGTTGCGACGATCACCAGCCTTGCCATTGCCGCTGCGATCTTCAACGCCAATCTCGCCGGGATCATCTGCTATGGGCGTTTTGCCTTCAGCTCGGGCCGCGACCGGATCTGGTCGCAGCCGGTCAACACGGCACTGGTCCGGCTGCATCCGCGCCTGAACTCCCCCTGGGTCGCGACGCTGGCGGTCGGCCTTGTCGCAATGGCCTTCTGCTTTCTTGGCCTCAGGGTGCTCGTCATCATCGCGGCGGCGCTCGGCATCGTCGGCTGGACCGGCCTCAATCTCGGTGGCCTGATCGGGCGGCGGCGCAAGCTGACCGGTCTCCCCGGCACCTACCGCGCGCCGCTTTATCCGCTCACGCACATTCTCAGCTTCATCGGGGCCGCCTGGCTCGCCGTTCTTGCGTGGCGCGACACCGAAACGGGACGGCCGGGCGAATTCCTGGTGATCGCCCTCGTCGTCGTCGCGCTGCTTTACCACGAACTGGTGCTGGCACGCCGACCCGGCGGCTGGACGGTCGCCCGTCCGGCCGATGCAAATGATGATGAAAGTGCTGCCGCATGAGCAAATATTTGGAGGCCGCCGGGCAGGCCGCCAACTTTATCGGTGCCCAGCGACTGCCTGACACTGCGCGCTGGCGGCGCGCTGCCGGGTCTGACCGGCGCGACCGCAGCCTGTACCATGGCTCGGCTGGCATCCTGTTGTTGCTGCTCGAAATGCATGCGGCCACCGGCGACGCCGAACGGCTTAGTCAGGCAGTCGCGGCGGGCGACGAAATCGCGGCTTACCTTTCCCGAACCGACTGGCTGTCGGTCAGCGTTGCCACCGGCTGGCCCGGCTATGCCTTTGCTTTGGGGGAAGTTGGCCGGGTCAGTGGCCGCGAAGACTTTCTGGCATTGGCCGGGGACTGTCTGGCCCGGCTGCGGGCGCAGGCCACTGAATTTGGCCAAGGCCTTGGCTGGATTGAGCCGATGCCGTTTTCCGACATCACGGGCTTCACCGGGGACCGGGAAATCTATGATCAATCGGTCGGATCCGCAGGGGCTGCCCTGGTGATGCTCCACGCGCACCGGGCTGGCCTCCATCCCGAGGCGCTTGCCTGGGCCGTGGCGACCGGAGACCGCTTGCTCGACGTCGCCGAAAGTGATCCCGATGGCCTGCGCTGGCGGCTGATGTCAGACATGCCCTTCCCCTTCACCACCCCGAACTTCGCCCACGGCGGGGCAGGCGTCGGCTATCTGATGGCACAGCTTTTTCGCGCCACCGGCGACCGCCGCTTCCTCCACGCCGCGTGCGAGGCCGCGCGCTATGTGCTGAGCCGCGCCACCCCGGTCGGCGACGGCTGCCTTGTTTGCCGCACCGAAGAAGCCGCCGACCCGATCTTTTATCTTGGCCAGTGCCACGGCCCCGCTGGCACCGGTCGCCTGTTCCTCGAGCTGTCTGACATCACCGGCGAAGCGGCCTGGCTCGGTCACGCCAAAGCCCTCGTGCGCGGGCTTGAGGCACTCGGCGCACCCGAAGCCCGGTCGGTCGGACTTTGGAACAACTATGGCCAGTGCTGCGGCGATGCCGGCATTGGCGAGTTCGCGCTACTGCTGGCCAGCCGGACTGGCGAGACGCGATATCTGGACCTGGCCAGACGGTGCGCCGACGTTATTCTGGGTGCGAGCGTCTTGCACGACGACCAGCGCCACTGGGTCCAGGCCGAACACCGCGACCGCCCCGACTTTGTCGAGGCCCAGACCGGCTACATGCAAGGCGCCGCCGGCATCGCCAGCTTCCTCCTCCACCTCGCCACCACATTGGATGGCAAGCCCGTCAAACTGGCCCTGCCCGACTGGCCGGAGATGGTGGGATCGAACGTTTAGTCGGCAGCTATTTCGCCGACGTCTTCTCCACCACGCCGCCCTTCATGACGAATGGCACGGTCTCCAGCACCCGCACATCGGCCAGCGGGTCACCCGCAACGGCGATCATGTCGCCCCAGCGGCCCGCCTCAATCGCACCGACATCCTTTGACCGGCCCAGTGCTTCCCCGGCACTGACAGTTGCCGCCTGGATTGCCTGAATCGGGGTCATGCCCCATTCGACCATCTTGGCGAACTGTCGGCCATTGTCGCCGTGGGGGTAAACACCGGCATCACTGCCGAACACCATCTTCACGCCGGCCCTGACGGCGCGCTGAAAGGTCTGGCGCTGCTTCAGGCCGATCTCTTTTTCCTTGGCGAGACTCTCGGGCAACGTGCCGTTGCTGGTGCCGGTCGCCAGAATATAGTCGTCATTATAGACGTCCATGGAGAACCAGGTGCCCGCCTTCTTCGCCTCGGCAATCGCGGCATCGCTGGCAAGGCTTGCATGTTCGATGGTGTCGACTCCGGCCTTGATCGCCGCCCGTATGCCTTCGTCGCCATGGGCGTGGGCGGCGACCTTCATGTCGGCCATATGCGCTTCATCGACGATGGCGCGCATTTCCTCGACAGTTAGCTGTTGGGCCCCAACCGCGTCGCCGAGCGAGAACACCCCGCCCGTCGCACAGATTTTAATGACTTGTGCGCCGTATTTTTTCAGCCAGCGAACCTTGGCCCGTCCCGCATCAGGGCTGTCGACCTGCGACACCGCCTTATAATCATAGGACGGTGGCAGTCCGGTGTCGTCGCAGTGGCCACCGGTTGCGCCGATAGCCCAGGTCGCCGTCACGACGCGCGGCCCCGGAATCCAGCCGCCATCAATCGCCTGCCGCAACGCGACATCCCCGAAGTCCGACGCGCCGACATTGCGCACCGTGGTGAACCCGGCATCAAGTGTCTTCCTGGCGTTCGCAACACCAACTGCGGTCCAGAAACTGTCGGTGAACTCCAGTCGCCGATAGCCGCCAATCTCGGCCAGACTGGTCAGGTGGACATGCATGTCGATGAGGCCCGGCAGCAGCGTCATCCCCGGCAGGTCAACCCGCCGAGCGCCCGCGGGTATCGCCGCTCCCTGCGTCCCGACCGATACGATCCGCCCATCGGTGATCACAACGACAGGCTTCTCCACCATGCGCCCCGCAACCACGTCGACCATCCGGTCTGCGGTGACGACGACCGTGTCGGCGTGGGCAGCGGCGGCAAGCAGCGCCGTCAACATTGCGACAGTGAACTTCATGGGATTGCCCCCGCAGACAGATTGATCACACCGACACCCAGCACCCGCGCCGCGTTCGCCTGCGTGTCATCGCACGTCGCCAGCGCGAGGCCAAGCCTCTGACATATGGCGATATGGATTGCATCGGGTGGCCGCAGGCCGAGGTCGAACTGGCGGACATGCCTATCGGCAACGCGAATGTCCGCAGTCGAGATGTCGAACCGGATCGCTTCGTTCAACGCCCATACATCGACATCGAGCAGCAACTCCTGACCCCGTGCCGGGCTCAGGCGTCGGGTTCTGACGGCCCGGGACACGGCGGAAGCAAATTCGATCAACGTCAGGTCGCTGATCACGACGCTAGGCTGCCGCTCGACAAACGCCCTAACGCCATCGCTGTGCACATCTCCTAGGAAGAACGACACAAAGGCGCTTGCGTCGAAATAGGTCACCAGTCTTCTTCCCGGCCCTGCTCGACCAGAGCGACACCGTTAATGTTTGCGACCCCACAGTCAGCGAATTTGTCACGGATGCGCTGGATTGACTCCCACGTCGTTGTCTTTGGCGGCAGGTGGTGCGCATGGCCGCTAGGCACGATTGCGACGACCGGCCGTCCATAGCGGGTGATCTCGACCTCCTCACCACGCTCGGCAGCATCAATGAGCGCCGAAAACCGGTTTTTTGCCTCCGCAATGCTATAGCTCGCCATCACCGTCTCCGAATGTTGGCCATCATATAGCCAACATTCGGCCAGGTGTCACGCCGCTACAAAGCCCCGTGGCAGTGTTTGAATTTTCTGCCCGTCCCGCACGGGCAAGGCTGATTGCGGCTGACGCTGCGGGTCCAGCTCTCGACGTTCTGCGGATCAAACCCCGGGCCATATTGTTCGGGAGGCGGGAGCGCCGCCGGCATCGGCATACCGGACAGCCCGCTACCAAAGGCCGCCTCATTTTCACCTGTCATGGGGTCGAGGTGCGTGGTGACAAATCCTTGCGGATTATAGGCCGGCTCGGGCGGGGTCATCTGGAACTGCGCCACTGACAGCATCCGCGTTACATCCTCCCGGATCTGGCCGAGAAGACGCTCGAACAGCGCAAATGCCTCCTGCTTATACTCATTGAGCGGGGTCTTCTGCGCATAGGCGCGCAGATGGATGACCGCGCGCAGGGCATCCAGTGTCGACAGATGCTCCTTCCAGTGGTGGTCGATCGCCTGAAGCATGAAATTCTTCTCGATCTGAATCCAGGTCTCGGGCGGAATCTCCGCAGCCTTGGCGGCCATGGCGTCATTGGCTGCCGCATCAATCCGCTCGATGAAGTTTTCCTGATCAACCGCCTCTTCCTTGACCCAGGCCTCGATCGGCAGGTCGAGCGCGAAGGTCTGTGCCAATCCGGCCTTCAGGCCATCAGCATCCCATTGCTCGGGATAGGCATTCTGCGGACAATGCGCAGCGACCAGCTCATTGACCGTCTCAGTGCGCATATCGGCCACCACATCACCGACGGTGTCCGAATCCATCACATCGGCGCGCTGTTCATAAATGACCTTGCGCTGGTCATTCATCACATCATCATATTGCAGCAGCTGTTTGCGGACCTCGTAGTTTCGCGCCTCAACCTTTTTCTGCGCCGTCTCAATCGCCTTCGAAATCCACGGGTGGATAATCGCTTCACCCTCCTCAAGCCCGGAATTCATCAGCCGGCTCAGCATATTCTGCTGGCCAAAGATCCGCAGCAGGTCATCATCCAAGCTTAGGTAAAAGCGAGATAGGCCCGGATCCCCCTGCCGGCCCGAGCGACCGCGCAGCTGATTGTCGATGCGGCGGCTCTCGTGCCGCTCGGTGCCGAGCACGAACAGTCCGCCAGCCGCGCGCACGGCCTCCCGTTCGGTCTGGACTTCGGACCTGATCCGTTCGATCGCTGCATCGCGCTCCGGCCCCGGAGCTAAGTCTGCCAGCTCGTCTCCAACGCGCGCATCGAAATTGCCACCGAGCTGAATGTCAGTGCCGCGCCCCGCCATGTTGGTCGCAATTGTCACCGCGCCCAGCCGCCCGGCCTGCGCGACGATATGCGCCTCCTGCTCATGGAAGCGCGCGTTCAGCACGCTGTGCTTGACGTTTTCCGTCTTCAGATATTCGGACAAAAGCTCCGACTTCTCGATTGACACCGTGCCGACCAGGGTCGGCTGGCCTTTCAGCGATGCCTCCCGGATTGACTTGACGATGGCCCCGAATTTGTCGCTCTCGTTTTTGTAGAATTCGTCGTCGACATCAATCCGCCTGACCTCGACGTTGGTCGGAATTTCGACGACATTCAGCTTGTAGATTTCGTAAAATTCGGCGGCCTCGGTCGCCGCTGTTCCCGTCATGCCGCCAAGCTTGGGGTACATGCGGAAGTAATTCTGGAACGTGACGCTGGCCAGCGTCTGGTTCTCCGGCTGGATCGCGGCGCCCTCCTTGGCTTCGACCGCCTGATGCAGGCCATCGGACCAGCGCCTGCCGTCCATCATGCGCCCGGTGAATTCATCGATGATGACGATCTTGCCGTCGCGTTCGATGTAATCGATGTCCCGCTTGAACATCACATTGGCGCGCAGCGCCTGATTGAGGTGATGGACGATCTGGGTGTTCTCGAAGTCATACAGATTTTCACCTTCGAGCATCCCAGCCGCCTCGAACATCCGTTCGACCTTCTCGGTGCCGTCCTCGGTCAGGATGATCGACTTGGCCTTCTCATCCTTCTCCCAATCACCCTCATCAAGCTGCTTCACCACGGCATCAACCGTCATATAAAGCTCGGACTTGTCCTCGGTCGGCCCCGAAATGATCAGCGGCGTCCGTGCCTCGTCGATCAGGATCGAGTCCACCTCATCGACCACGGCGAAGAAGAATGGCCGCTGCACCATCGCTTCGCGCGAATATTTCATATTGTCGCGCAGGAAATCGAAGCCGAACTCGTTGTTGGTGCCATAGGTGATGTCGCAGGCATAAGCCTCGCGGCGCTCCTCGTCATTGATGCCGGGGACGATGACCCCGACCGACAGCCCCAGAAAGCCGTAGATCTGGCCCATCCAGGCGGAGTCGCGCCGCGCCAGATAATCGTTCACCGTAACGACATGGGTCCCCTTGCCGGCCAGCGCGTTCAGGTACACCGCGAGCGTCGCCACCAGCGTCTTGCCTTCGCCGGTGCGCATTTCGGCGATTTCGCCCCGGTGCAGGACGATCCCTCCGATCATCTGCACATCATAGTGGCGCTGACCCAGCGTCCGCTTCGATGCCTCGCGGACCGTGGCGAACGCCTCGGGCATCAGATCATCAAGCGTCTCGCCCTCGGCCAATCGCGCCCGGAACAGCGCGGTCTGACCGCGCAGCTCCTCGTCCGTCAGGGCCTCGATATTGGGCTCCAGTGCGTTGATGCGCTGAACGAGCGGCTGCAACGACCGGACGTAGCGGTCATTGGATGAACCGAAGATGCGTTTGGCGAGGCCGCCGAAGATCGACATGTAAATACCTTGAATGCGAGCGCCAAACGCCCGCGCGAGGAACCGCGGGGATTTAGGGACGAGGGGGCCGATAGTCAATTGAAGTGGCCCATTGACCCTCTACCTTGGGCGACGCGGCAGTGCTATCGCGCTTCGATGGCCGAAATCATCCGCTCCCCGCTGGCGCCAGCGCGCTTTCCCGATCTCCCCGATATCGCAGGGGTTCGGCTGGCCGTGAGCCGCGCCGGCTACAAGGCCTGGGAGCGCACGGACCTCACGTTGGCGGAATTCATCCCCGGTACAACTGTGGCTGGTGTCCTGACCCAATCCAAATGCCCCTCGCCCGAGGTTGACTGGTGCCGCAGGGCGCTGGGTGGCGGCTCGGCCCGGGCGCTGGTCGTCAACGCAGGTAATTCCAACGCCTTCACCGGTGGCAAGGGCGTCGCTGCGGTTCAGGCCATTCTCGACGCCGCCGGAGCCGCCCTTGGCTGCGCGGCGGAACAGGTGTTTGTCGCGTCCACTGGCGTGATCGGTGTGCCACTGCCGATCGACAAGGCCCGCTCCGGTCTCGCCTCGGCCTTTGCCAAGCTGAACGCTGGCAGCACCGCAACCTGGGAAGATGCCGCCTCGACGATCATGACGACGGACACATTTCCCAAGGCCGCCGTCACGCAGGCGGTTGTGGATGGAATGACCGTCAATCTCGTCGGTTTCATTAAAGGGTCCGGGATGATCGCGCCGGACATGGCAACGATGCTGGGCTTCATCTTCACCGATGCAGCTGTGGAACCTGCCTTTCTGCAAACCATGCTGTCAGCCGCGAACCAGCAGAGTTTCAGCTGCATCACCGTCGATGGTGACACGTCAACATCTGACACGGTCCTCGCCTTTGCCACCGGTGCCGCTGCCAACACGCCGCTGGCGGGCTGGTCCAGCGTCGGGGCCGATGCCTTCCAGTCCGCGCTGACCGACCTGTGCCGCGAGCTCGCGCAACAGGTCGTCCGCGACGGTGAAGGCGCGTCGAAATTCATCACCATCAGCGTCAACGGCGCCGAAACCGACTCTGCCGCCCGGACCATCGCGCTCAGCATCGCCAACTCCCCGCTCGTCAAGACCGCGATGGCCGGCGAGGACGCCAATTGGGGCCGCGTCGTCATGGCCGTCGGCAAAGCTGGTGAAGCCGCCGACCGCGACCGGCTGGCGATCCGCTTCGGCACCACGCTGGTTGCAAAAGACGGCCTGGCTGTCGAGGGCTATGACGAAGCACCGGTCGCGGCACATTTGCGCGGCAGCAACATCGACATCGGTGTCGCGCTCGGCCTCGGCGATGGCCGTGCCACCGTCTGGACCTGCGACCTGACCCACGGCTACATCTCGATCAACGCCGATTACCGGACCTGATTTACACTACAAAAGTTGCTCGTGTAGTGTAACCGGGTGCCGCATGTACCACAGAAGTTGAATCTGTGGTGCACATGGTATATGCACCACAGAATTCCAAACTGTGGTGCATATGGTAGAACAGCTGCCTCTTTCGGTTCAAACGACCTATCAGAGCCTGCTCGACGCGCATCTGATGCGCGCGGCCGACCCCTTGGACGGTACGCCGGTCCTGATCGAACGCGGCGACCGGTCCTACTGGTACGCCAAGTTACGCATCGGAGAACGAACCGTGCAACGCTATATCGGGCCGGATTCTCCCGACCTGCGCGAACGCATGGAACGCGCCCGAGCCGACCGGAAGGACGCGCACGATTTCGACCGCCATTGCGGGGTACTCGCCGCGCAGCTACGGGCCGCGATGCTCCCCGCGCCCGACCGGACAACGGCCCGGATTCTCGACGCGATGGCCAAGGTCGGCGTTTTCCGACTGGGCGGGACCCTCGTCGGTACCCATGCCTTCCGGATGTACGATTCCGTCCTTGGCCTCCGCGTCACGCGCCAATCGCTCGCAGTGACCGAAGATGTCGATATCGCGGCATTCGAGCGTCTAACCCTCGTCCTCGATGACAACGTCTCGCCGTCGCTCGCCGAAGGCTTCGCTGAACTCAGACTTACGCCCACCCCATCGATCCACAAACATCAGCGCACCGCGCACTGGCATATGCCCGGCAGCACGACGAGGGTCGATTTCCTGACACCTTCATTCGAGGACGACGAAGGCCCGCGCCAGCTAAAGAGCCTGGGCGTCTGGGCGCAAAGCCTGCACTTCCTGAACTTCCTGATCGCCGAGCCGATCCCCGCTGTAGCCATCCACCGCTCCGGGACGCTCGTGCAGATTCCCCGGCCCGAGCGTTACGCGGTTCACAAGCTGATCGTATCGCAGCGCCGTCGCGGACCGAACCGGCTGAAGGCGCGCAAAGATCTGGGGCAGGCGGCGGCGCTGATTGACGCGCTCGCCGAGGATCGCCCCTCCGAACTCCTCGACGCCTATGAAACAGCCCGAAACAAGGGGCCAAAATGGCGCGAGGCACTCGACGCGGCATTGGCTGCCGCGCCGCTGACCAAAGCAGCTATCGACCGGCTCTAAACCAGCGCCCCCTCCAGCCAGCTTTTGATCGCACCCTTGGGCCGGGCACCGACCGCAGTGGCGGCGGCGGCACCATTTTTGAACAGGATCATCGTCGGAATGCCGCGCACGCCATATTTGCTCGGCGCATCGGGGTTCTCGTCGATGTTCAATTTCACGATCGTCACCTGATCGGCCATCTCGCTGGAAAGTTCATCCAGCGACGGACCGATCTGCTTGCACGGACCGCACCATTCGGCCCAGAAATCGACCAATACTGGTTTATCGGCGCTGATCACGTCGGCGTGGAATGTGGCATCAGTGACCTTGGAGGCGGACATCGGTAAACTCCTTGCATGGCGTTGCAGCAGAGTTAGGGTGGCACCCCCGGCGGGTCAATCGGCAGCTGGCATGACCTTTGGTTTTACATCGGGTAGCAAAGCTATCGCAGGAGGACGCATGAGCAATTCAAGCCACGTCGGCAACACGGTAAAGGCCGGCATCAGCTTCGGCTCCGCCCTCGCCATCGCCATCAGCTACACCAACAACCACTCGATCCTGTGGGCGATCCTGCACGGCATCTTCAGCTGGTTCTATGTGATCTATGCGGCGTTCATGCTGACATGAGCTTCGGCGCGTTTGCGGCCAGTAATTCCTCCGGCAATTCAATCATCCGCGCTTGCTCGGTGTAAAGCAGCAATGCTTCAATCCGGCGACCGGGGAATATCCGGGCCAGTGCTGCGGTATAGGCCGCCATCTGCTTCAGATAATAGGTTGATACCCCGGCTGCCGACGCCGGGACATGATAGCCGGTCTTGAAATCGATCACCTGCACCCGGTCGGGCTGGACCAGCAGCCGGTCAACCTTGCCAGCGATCACCACCCCGTCGACCACTGCGGCAACCGGGGCTTCCGCCAGCGCGTCGGGGCCAAATACGTCGGCAAAGGCCGGAGCCTCGATGATGGCCAGCGCCTTGCCGACAAGGCCGGTGCGGACGCCTGCATCAAGGTCGCCCGCCTGCCGCACCAGCCATGCCTCCGCGGCCTCCCGCCGCCGGTCCGCAGCAACCGCAGGCAGCCGCTCGAACAATTTGTGCAGCAGCGTCCCTTTACGCGCCGCCTCGACCATGCCCGGGGTCGGCGGCGGCGATGCGACATCGTCCGACGCGATCTGTGACGGCGACAGCGGGCGCGGCGGCGATGGCTCGCTCGCCGGTGACACTCGCGCCCAGCCGGGGATGCGCACCACCTCTGGTGTCGCACTTGCCACGCGCTCGGCTACGGCCAGGGGAACTCCCCGCGCATAGGTCATCACCTCCCCGCCCCAGAGCGCATCCTCGGTTGCGACCGCACCAAGCCCGGACATCGCCGTTCGCACTCTCGCATGCCAGGCGTCGGGGGATATCCCGGATTTTGTCTCGCGCGCCCCTAGCGCACCGCCGACAAACAGCATGTCCTCGGCCCGCGTCATCGCGACGTACAGCAGCCGCCAATGCTCCTCCATCGCCGCGATCTCGTCGGCGGCAAGCTGGTCTGCCACAGGCCCGATGCGCCCCGCTTTGCCACCGAAAAAGATCGGCACCGCCTCACCGTTCCGGCCCCAGCCCAGCGTCACATGGTCAGGCGACCGGCCACCCGGTCCCCGCGCCGCATCGGCGAGCACCACCACCGGGGCCTGCAAGCCCTTGGCCCCGTGCACTGTCATCACACGCACTGACTCGTTCGGGGCTTCGGGGTCACGCTTCAGGTCAAACTCGTCATTCTCGATCCACGCAAGGAAGCCCTGCAACGACGGTGCATGACCCGCCTCGAACGCCAGGGCCTGGGCCAGCAGCGCCTCGACCTGATCGCGCGCTTCTTCCCCCAGCCGCGCCAGCAGCTTGGCCCGCCCACCAAGCTTGCCGGACAGGATAGTCTCCAGAAACTCGTGCGGCGGCATAAGATCGGCGATGCGCAGCACTTCACCCAGCCAGCCATCCGCCGCCTTTGCCCAGTCGGATCCCATCGCACGCAGCCGTCGCCACAACGGCACCCCACGGCCACGGTCATGCGCGGCCTCAAACAATCTCTCCTGATCCCAGCCGAGAAACGGCGACGTCAGCAGGCTCGCCAATGTCAGGTCATCGTCGGGCTGCAACGCAAAGCGGATCAGCGCCAGACAGTCCTGCACCGCAATCGGCGCGGTCAGCCGCAGACGGTCAACACCCGCCACCGGCACATTCTGCGCATGCAGATTGGCAACCAGCGCCCCGACGAACTCGCCGCGCGACCGGACCAGCACCAATATGTCCTCGGGCCGCACCCGCCGCCCGTCGGCCAGTCGCATCGCTGGATCATCAAGCCAGTGCCGGATCTGTTTCGCGATCCGCTGGGCAAGCCGTTGCACCTGCCCGGGCAGCCAGTCCGCCTCGGTTTCGGGATCGTCGGCCTCGCCCGCGCCGGCAAGGATCGGCGGCCAAAGTGTCACGCGTGCTGCCGGGTCGCCGACGCGCCCGACCCGGTGCGGCTCGGGTGCCATGTCAAGCCCCAGTGCGTTGAACCCAAGGTCGCCAATCACCTGATCGACGACCTCAAGAATTGCCCCACCTGACCGGAATGATTCCGCAAGCGGCACGTCATGGAATGGCTGCCCAGCATCTTCCGCCATCCCGGCAAAATGCTCACGATAGGCGTTGAACACGCGGGGATCGGAGCCCTGAAAACTGAAGATCGATTGCTTGTAATCACCGACGGCAAACAGCGTCCGGTGCACATCCTCGCGCGCACCGCGTCCAGCGAAAAATTCGTCAGCGATCGCCTGCGTGATCCGCCACTGCGCCTCATTGGTGTCCTGGCCCTCGTCGACCAGAATATGGTCGATGCGCTCGTCGAGCTTGAACCTGACCCACTCGCCCATGCCATCAGCGCCGAGCATCCGGGCCGCGCCCGCGATCATGTCATCAAAATCCAGGACGCCACTGCGCGCCTTTTGCACCCGGTACGCCGTCTCGATCGTATGACCAACCCGCAGATGCAGCGCTGCTGCGTCAACCAGATCGAACCGCGCGCCGATCTCGGCGATGACAAGGCATGCGTCGCACAGCCGTTGCGCCAGGTCGGGCAGGACGCCGCTCTTCTTCATTTTCGCCGTAATCAGGTTTCCGGATAGGCGGCCATCGACGACGAATATCTTTTCGACACACTTGAATGAAGCCTCACTGACCGTCACGCCTTGGCCAAGCCAGTCGTACAGCATCGCCGCACGCTCCACGGCGCGCGCGCCACCGTCTGCCTCAAGTCCGTCAGCAAACATCTTCAACCCGGCGCGGTCGAACCGCGTCAACGCATCGCCAATCACTGCCTGCCGGTCGCCGTCGGTTGGCAACCCCAGCTCGCGCCGCAGCAGGGCTTGATATCCCATCGGGTTGCCGATGGCGCGCAGACCCTCCCGCTTGCCAAGCAGGGTCTGGATGACGGCGTGCAGCTTGTCCTCGCCTAGCTTGACGACCAGGGTCGCGACATCGTCGGCAAAGGTCCGATCCGCCAGCGCAGCCGCCAAGACCCGCCCCCGCAACTCAACACCGGTCCGGTCATCCAGCACGGCAAAGCCCGGTGTGATCCCGGCCTCGACTGGAAATCCGGCCAGCAGCGACTGCGCAAAACTGTGGAAGGTCTGCACCGCCAGCCCGCCGCGCGCGTCAACGACCCGCGCAAACAACCGGCGGGCCTGCCCGCGCAAGTCCCCGTCCGGTGCTTCACCCAGCGCCAGCAGGTCAGCATCCAGTCCGGCATCGTCGCACCGAACCCAGCGGGTCAGCCGGTCAAAAATCCGGCCCTGCATTTCGGCGGCTGCCGCCTTGGTGAAGGTCAGGCATAAAATGCGCTCGGGCGCCGCTCCGGTCAGCAACAACCGGAGCACACGCGCCGTCAGCACCTGTGTCTTCCCCGTCCCCGCCGATGCCGACACCCACGCATTGTCCCAAGGGTTGGCGGCGCGGTTCTGGTTGGGCCGCAACGGCAGGAGTGGCTTGGCCGTCATGCCCCCTCTCCCCGGCCCAGCCATTCCGCCACCCGCGCCAGATGGTCGTGATCGGTGTAGCGCTTCGAATAGTCCGGGTGCAGCTTGGCGGTAAACGGGGCCTCGCCGAGCAGCAACGTCTCACAAAGCGCGAAAAAATGCGCCATCGAGCTGTCGATGAACGTCCCGGGATCGCTCCATGGTTTGCGGCTATGCATCAACGGATCGCTGGCGTTCCCCGGATCACTGCCACCTGACAATTTCCAATATCGCAGCGCGCTCACCACGCCGGCCGGAAGATCACGAACGTGCCCGTCCGCTGCCAACCACGCGAGCAACCCCAATTGCAGCGCATAGCCGCTTTCCAGCTGCGCATGGCTCGGCGGCTTGCCCGTCTTGTAATCGACAATCGCCAAACTGCCGTCCACCTGTCGGTCGATCCGGTCGGCCTTGCCGGTCAGCGTCACGCCGTTCGACAGCTCGATCCTCCCTTGGGCCTCTGCCATGACTGGCTGCCAGCCCGTGGCCTCCCATGCGGCCATTTCCTCCGCAACCCAGTCGATGGCCCGGCGCACCCGCGGCGCCCACAGCGCCATCATCGTTGGATGGTGACCAAAGTCAGCGGCGAGCATCAGGTCGGCAAGCGCTTTCAAATGCGCCGGATCGTCGGGCTTTTCCTTGATCCACCTCTCCAGCACCGCATGGAGAAACGTGCCCCGATCCGCCGCCGTCGGGTCCACATCCAGCGCCTGGAGCTTGCGCAGGCCCAGCATTTGCTCCGCATAAAAGCTATATGGGTCCGCCTTCAATTTCTCGACACCTGTCACAGATATCTGACGGGGACGCAGGTCGGCAGGCGGCGCAGGTGCCGGGCGTGGTGCCGACCGAACCTCCACCGCGGTATCAAGCCCCCGCGCGATCGCCAGCAATTCAACGTCCCGCTGCAACCTGTCGCCGCTGATCGCCTCAAGCCGCAACCAGAAGCGCGACGCAACAGTCGGCGCGCTGGCGTCCCGCCGCGCCCGCGTCACGATCACCCGCTTTGCGCCCATCGCCTGCACGAAATCATGCGCCGCAAGCCCGATGCGCGCCTCCAGCCCCGGCAGGCCCAGTTGCGACCGTGCGGCGGGCGCGAGCCAGGGGTCGGGCTTCGCCAGCGCTGGCCAGACCCCCTCGTTCAGCCCGCCAAGGATCATCAGGTCGGCGCGCTGCAGCCTTGCTTCCAGCAGACCGTAAACCGCCAGCCGCGGGTGTTTGCCGAACGGCGGGCGGACCGGTACTTCATCCAGAAACGCAGCGATCAGCCCCGGCGCATCGGGGGGATCAAATGGGGCAAGGCGGTGACCGTGAGCAGCCAATTGAGCAAAAACGTCACTCAATGCCCGACCAGCGGGACGGCCCCACAAGTCCTCGCCCGCCAACGATTCACCGGCACTGCGAACCCGGTCGATCAGGTCGGTCAGCGAAACCGACGTTGCCGAGAACAGCCGCTCCAACGGCTCCAGCACCGTTTGGACACCCGGCCACCAGCCCTCCAGCGTCGCCAAGGCCGCCTCAGCCGCCGCATCATGTCGTGCCGTTGCGTCCAGCCGCCGGTCGTGAAGCTGCCCGCCGATGCCATCCAGCCCCGGCGGGGGCCGCACCCCCCGCAGCGCAAGGTCCAATTGTCGAACCCGGTCAAGCCAGCCAAGCCTGTCAGTGCTGCGTACCAGCGGGTGTTTCAACAGCGCCAGCAGCGGCACGGGTGCAAACCCCTGTGCTGCCACCTCGACCAGAGCGAGCACAAAAGTCCCGGGCGGGGTCCTCCCAAGCGGGATACCGGCGGAATCATCAAGCTGCACGTCCCACCGCGCCAACTGCGCTGCAACGCGCCGTGCAAGCCCCCGGTCCGGCGTCACCAACGCAGCGGTCCGCCCCGGGGCCTCAAGCTGCCGCCGGAGCGCCAGCGCGATAACCAGCGCTTCCTCGCCCGGATTGGCCGCCTCGATCAGCCGAACACCGCGCAACGCATCGACGCCAATATCGAGCGAACGCCAGTCGCCGGTAAACGCCGCTGGGGCCATTGCGCGGGCGACCGCGGTTGTCCGTGACGACGGGCCATCGAACTGACTGGTCCAGCCCCAGCTCCCGACCTCGGCCCGTGACACGGACATGCGCGCCAGCAGGCAGCGAAAGCCGAACTGCGGATGCGCCTCGCTTTCCCGGCGTGGCGGCGCTTCGGGCGTGGCAAGACGACATGCGATTGCGCCCCACTCCGCATCGGACATCGCGAGATCAAGCCCCGGCAAAACCACCATGCCATCCGGCAGTCGCGCGATCTTGCCAAGCATCCGTCCGATGACCGGGGAGGTTGAAACCATGCCCGCAGCGACAATCATCTCCGACGGCGGTGTACGCTCGATCCGGTCGCTCCAGGCGCGCAGAAGGACATTTTTGCGCTGCGCCCGGTCAATTTCCCCCTCATCTGCCAAAATGCCTGGCCAGACATCGACGATGATCGACAGGAATCTGAGCGTTTTCTCCCAATGGGTCGCCAAACCCCCGACATCCAGATCTCGCAAAGCGTCCGGCGCGACGTCCTCCGACAGGAGTCGCGACAACGTCCTCCGCAAATCGTCGGCCAGCCGCATCGCCTCGACCGCCGTCGCCCTATCCCCCAGCGTGTTGAGGTAGCGCTTCACCAGCCCGGTCAGAACCAGCCGCTGTTTGCAGTCGTCGACGGCCGGTGCGAACGCTGCACCCGCTGCCATGTCGTCGGCAAACGCCCCGAGCGCATCATCTTCATCAACATCGCCGACCGGTGTCATGCGCGGGAGCAGCAGGCCGTTGTCGTCTGACAGCCTCACAAACGCTTCGGTCAGCGCCCGCTCGGCGCGGCGATTGGGCAACAGCACCGTCGCTCGCGCCAGCCGCATCGGATCATCGCGCGTCA
>JAYVLC010000008.1:0-1769 GCA_043759675.1 Sphingosinicellaceae bacterium | reverse complement strand
GAACGGCGCACCGGGGCCGTGGCCAAGGTCATTGAGCGCGGGACCAAGAGCATCGACGCGATGCTGTATTTCATGTTGTTCAACATCGCGCCGACGGTGATCGAGCTTTTGATCGTCTCTGGCATCTTCTGGATGAAGTTCGGGCCGGGGTTGGTGGCTGCAACGCTGGCGATGGTTGTGATTTATATCGTCTTCACCCGGATGGTCACGGACTGGCGGGCCAAGCTTCGCGAACAGATGAACGACATGGATACCGGTGCTGCGGCCAAGGCGGTCGATTCATTGCTGAATTATGAGACCGTCAAATATTTCAACGCCGAACACTTGGAGACCGCCCGCTATGCAGGTGCGGCGCGGCGTTATGCCGATGCAGCGGTGAAATCCGAAAACTCGTTGGCCTGGCTCAATATCGGCCAATCGCTGATTACCAACGGCATGATGGCCGGGGCGATGGGCTATACCGTCTGGGGCTGGAGTGTCGGCAAGTTCACGCCGGGAGATGTGGTGTTCGTCAATACGCTGCTGTCACAGTTGTTTCGGCCACTCGATATGCTTGGGATGGTCTATCGGATGGTGCGGCAGGGCTTACTCGATATGGGCGCGATGTTTGCGCTGATCGATACCCCGGCGGAGATTGTCGATGTGCCTGGCGCGTTGCCACTGGTGGTCAGTGGCGGCACGATCCGGTTCGAGAATGTGCAGTTCAGCTATGACCCGGATCGGGAGATTCTGAAAGGCGTGAGTTTCGAGGTGCCTGCCGGGCGGACGCTGGCACTCGTCGGTGCCTCCGGTGCCGGGAAATCAACCATCGCCCGGCTGCTGTTCCGCTTCTATGACGTGACCGGAGGTCGCATTCTGATCGACGGGCAGGACATTGCCAAAATCACCCAGGCCAGCTTGCGTGCTGCCATCGGCATCGTCCCGCAGGACACCGTGTTGTTCAACGACAGTATCGGCTACAATATCGCCTACGGTCGTGCCGGTGCGAGCCAGGGCGACGTTGAGGCAGCGGCGGCTGGGGCTGCGATCCACGAGTTCATTGCGGGCATTCCCGGTGGCTATGGCGCGCAAGTCGGCGAGCGCGGCCTGAAACTGTCCGGGGGTGAAAAGCAGCGCGTCGCCATCGCCCGGACTCTGCTCAAGAATCCGCCGATCCTGATTCTGGATGAAGCGACATCGGCGCTCGACAGCCGGACCGAGGCCGAAATCCAGTCTACGCTCCGCACCATCGCCGACCGCCGCACGACGCTCGTCATCGCCCACCGCCTATCGACCATCACCGACGCCGACGAGATCATTGTCATGGACGACGGCCAAATCGCGGAACGCGGCACCCACGCCAGGTTGTTGGCGCGGGACGGCCGCTATGCTGAGATGTGGGCGTTGCAACAGGCTGAGGAAGAACAGGCGCAGGCAGTCGCGGCGGAATAGCCTAAACCACCGCCAACACTTCCCGGACGATCATCGTGCCGAGCGCCAGCCACGACAGCGCGAAGATGCTGAAGCGCAGCGTGACCCTGTTGACGGTGGCCTGCACCAGCGAATGGGCGACGCGCAACGCGAGGTAGGCCCAGGCGCACTGGACGTGCAGGGCATCGGCGTGGCCAGTCAGGACAACGTAGCCGACCATCGCGTAGAACAGCGTCGGCGCTTCGAACAGATGATTGTAATTGTCGGCGACCCGGGCGACTTCGCTGGGCAATTTATAGCTGCCGGGATGGGCGGCGTCCTGCGGCTGGATGCCGGCGCGCTGAAATGCTGGCAAGCGG
>JAYVLC010000007.1:0-8021 GCA_043759675.1 Sphingosinicellaceae bacterium | reverse complement strand
ACCTCGACCAGCCGGTCGTCATGCTGAAATCCGTGCGACAGCGTGTGGACCATTGCGGTTGGCCGATAATGTTTGCGGGCTGGTTCCTGCTCGATCAGGCCTTCCATCAACAGAGTTTGCACGATCCGGCACGCCGTCGGGTATGGCACCACAGCAGCGCGGGATATCGCCATCATCGACATCGATCCAAACTGGTTGATTGCCTTCAAAACCGCGATTGATCGGCTGATTGACCGGATCGGAACGCCTTTTTCCATTTTGCCCCCACTTCGGACCCGGGCAGGCGCAGTTCGCAAGCCGCACGTCCAAGTCAGAGAGCTTAACCGACTATCGGAACAAATATCCACTTCGAACACTGCATCCGGCTCTGGAAACGACGGGTCGTTGGGTGTGCGGATTCCCGTCGTTGTCGGGAATGCTAGACTGCAGGGCAGCTTACCCGGCGACCGGAACTTTGCCGCGTGCGGATTGTGCAGCCATCGTCCAAGCGGCCGCCTGGATGCATAGTGCGATGGCAAGCATCGTCCATTCAGCGCGATTGTCGGGCATCGCGGCGACCCGGGGGACATGGAGTAAAAGTACAATACTGCTGATCATCAATGCAAATACCGTCGTCGCGGTCCGAATGACCAAACCCGACAGCAGGGCTAAACCAGCGCCGATATGACCGGCACCCGTTAGGTAGGCCCAAAACAATGGCACCGGCAGCCAGCCCGGAATCATTCGCGCAGTAAACGCGGAAAACACGAAATGCGTCGATCCAAAGATCAGCAGCATGACACCAAACAACAGCCGCGCAACCACCGGCCAGGGCGCAGTTGCAGCCCGGTTTGGATTGGCGGCAATGGCAGCTCCAATAGCAATCGAGGATATCTCGGCAAATCCCAGCCAGTTGAGGAGATTTGAAGGTTCGGCGGCGACATGGGGCAGGTGCAGCAGCAGCACCCACGCCATGAGCAGAACCGATGCGCCCAGCGTAGCGGGTTGCCGCAGGTTTCGCAGCATCAGGCACGCGCCAACTCCCACCTCAATCAGAGCAATCGCATATGCGAGTGCGGCGCGCCCAAGCATTGCCTCGGGCACGGGCTGCCATTGCATGGCAAAATCGCCCGCTGTCAGGCCGGTGATCCCCAGAATAACCAGCCCGGCTGCAAGCGAGTATCGCCCGAAATCCTGCATCCTGCCGGCATTCAAAAGCGCATCAGCACGGCGATTGTCGATAGCAATACTCATATCAATGGTCCTCAAATCGCCGGATACCTTAGTCGTCCCAGGAAGCGGGCGGGGCTGGGTAGGCGGGTAGTGACCGCCAGCACACGGGACTTGGTCTTTTCAAAGCGCATGATGCCGCCGATGCGGCGGTCGAGGAAGGCCCAGGTGTCAGATGCGCCCGCGCTTTCGTCGGCGAGCCAGACCATCAGGGTAGCCGAATAGACGCCGCCAAGGATCAGGCGTTTGGTGTAGTGGTTGTAGTCGGTCGCGGTGTCACCGGCGGCGCGCCAGATGGTGTCAGCAGTGCGCCACAGGGCGCGGGCGGCCAGCGCGGCGTTCTGCGGCAACGCGAGGATGGCGACGGCGCGGCGCACCACCTCCCGCTCGGTCACGGCCTGTTCAAAGCGGGTGCGGACGGCGGTGCGGATGCGGTCGCGGATTTTCAGGTCGGTGAGGTCGAGGGCGGCAAGCATCCGGTCATCGGCGCGGCGGAGATAGGCATCTACCATGGCGGCGGGGCCGTCGTTGAAAGCAAGGCGGGCGCGACCGGCGGGCAGGCCGAGGTCGGCGCCAGCCTGTTCGATGGCAAGGTCGGTCCAGCCGTCGAACGGGACATGCGGCAGCACCGCGTCGATCAGCAGGGGGCGAAGCTCCGCAAGGGTTAGCTCGGTGATGGGAAGGCTGGTCATGGCGACCGTCTTACCCGGCATTTTGCAGCGCGGGAACTGATCGCCGGATTTCATCGGTCAGGCCGGGGCCGGCGATGACCCTGAAGTCGCGGGCTCCGAGGACGCGGCCTTCGGTGGAGCGAACCTCCATCCGGGCGATCCCCGCACCGGTTTCGCGGTCGACCATGCTGTACGGGCGCAAGTCGCCCTCGCGCCGTTTCCACTTTCCGCCCCACTGGGCCAGCGCGATGATGACCGGCAGCAGGTCGCGGCCGCGATCGGTGAGGCGATATTCGACCTTGCGCCGGTCGTCGGGGTGCGCGGCCCGGGTGAAAATATCCTCCTCGACGAGTTTGGTGAGCCTTGTGGCAAGGATGTTGCGCGCGATGCCGAGGCTGCGCTGAAATTCATCGAAATGCCGCACGCCGAAGATGGCATCGCGGATGATCAGCAGGGTCCATTGTTCCCCGATCACGTCCATGGCGCGCGCGATCGTGCAATAGTCAGGCGCGGTGACACGTTTTGGCATTTGGACATCCTCCCCAGGCTGCCTGTGCAATTTACGAGGTTGGTTTTGATATGCAACTATTTTGCTTGTCGGCACAATATAGTAGCATTAAGCAACGCAATATAAGTTGTATTAGACAACCGAAAGGATTTGCGCATGACGATTCGCCTCGCAGTTGCTGCCTTTGCATTGCTCGGGGTCGCGACTCCGGCGCTGGCATCCAATTATGTCGCCAGCCTGCAGGCTCCGGCGACGCACGCCAAGCTGGTGTCGTCGGATCGGCTATGGCGCTGTGACGGCGTGACCTGCACAGCGGACGGCGGAGCATCCAGCGCTGCCAAACATATCTGTTCACGGCTGGCAAAGGAGGTCGGGCCGGTGACGGGATTTACCGCGCAGGGCAAAGTCTTTGCCGCCGATGAACTGGCGCAGTGCAACGCTGCGGCGGCGCGCTAGGGGATTGCTGGACGCGGCGTCGCAACTTTGCTTGAGGCGCGTCACTATCTCTGCTAGGGGCCTCCCCTTCGCGGTCTGAGCCTGTGCTCCTGCCGTCAACAACCCTGTGACAAGCGCGTGCCATGCTGAGGTACGTGACGTGAATGGAGCGGCAAGGCCTGTATGCAAATCATCGTCCGTGAGAATAATGTCGACCAGGCGCTCCGTGCCCTGAAGAAAAAGCTCCAGCGCGAAGGCGTCTACCGCGAGATGAAGCTGCGCCGCCATTACGAAAAGCCATCGGAAAAGCGCGCCCGTGAAAAGGCTGCCGCGATCCGCCGCGCCCGCAAGCTCGAGCGCAAGCGCACCGAGCGCGACACCGCACGGTAACAACCATGTCGACTGTCAATATGTCAGCTGGCGGATCTTCGGGCCTCGCCAAATGGCTGGTCGTGGCCGCGATTGTGGTCGGCGTGTCAGTCAGTGTCGCATTTGCGGGGACATCGAAATTGGCCAACCAGGCACATGATGACACTAAGACGGAGGCGCCAGCCAGTGGCCAGACCGGGACAACCGCGAGTGGCCTGCGCTATCACATTGTAGATGGTGGCACTGGGGAAAGCCCGATCGCGTCCGATACGGTCCTCGTCAATTATCAGGGGATGCTGCCCGATGGGCGGGTGTTCGACTCGAGCTATCAGCGCGGTCAGCCAGCAGCGTTTCGGCTTGATCAGATTATCCCCGGCTGGACCGAAGGCATTCAGCTGATGCGGAAGGGCGGCAAGGCTCGCTTCACCATCCCGCCTGCGCTGGCTTATGGTGAGGCTGGTGCCGGCAATGTGATCCCGCCGAACGCAACGCTTATCTTTGATATCGAACTCTTGGAAATCGCACCGCGTCAGCCGCAATAGGCTATAGAAGCGCGCGGGCCAGCCAATTGGTCAGGCCTGCCGCTGCATAGGCCATGGCGAACAAATAGCTGAACATGAAGATCGGCCAGCGCCAGCTGTTGGTTTCGCGGCGGGCGACCGCCAGCGTTGCCATGCACTGTGGGGCAAAGACATACCAGGCGAGGAACGCAAGGGCGGTTGGCAGGGGCCATGCCCGTCGCAGCCGTTCGACGAGCGATTGCTGAACCGCAGCCTCGTCCCCCTGCAACGCGTAGACCGTCCCGAGCGCCGACACCGCAACTTCGCGCGCGGCCATGCCGGGGATCAGCGCGATGACGATTTCCCGGTTGAAGCCGATGGGCGAAAACACCGGTTCGATGGCCGTGCCGATCCGACCGGCAAAGCTGTAGTCGAGGGCGGTTCCCGGATAATCGATGGGCGCCTTGGGATAGCTGGCGAGCACCCAGAGCGCGACAGTGACCATCAGGATGGTGGTGCCAGCCCGCTCAAGAAACGCAAAGGCCCGCTGCCAGAGCCCGATGCCAAAATCACGCACGGTCGGCCACTGATATTTGGGCATTTCCATCAGGAATGTCTGCCCGACGCCCTTGGTTACCGTCCGGCGCAGCACGAACGCCGCTGCCAGCGCGCCGCCGACTCCGAAGGCATATAGCGCGAACAGCACCAGCCCTTGCAGGTTGAACACTCCGGCGACGCTGCGGTCCGGAATAAACGCGGCGATGATCACGGCATAGACCGGCAGACGCGCCGAGCAGGTCATCAGCGGTGCGATCAGCATGGTGGTCAGCCGGTCGCGCGGTTCGGCGATGGTGCGGGTCGCCATGATGCCGGGGATCGCACAGGCGAAGGACGATAGCAGGGGAATGAAGGCCCGTCCGTTGAGGCCAACCCGCGCCATCAGCCGGTCCATCAGGAAAGCTGCGCGGGTCATATAGCCGGACTGTTCGAGTCCGATGATGAAGGCGAACAGGATCAGGATCTGCGGCAGGAACACGATAACCGACCCAACGCCGGCAAGCACGCCATCAGCCAGCAGCGAGCGGACCCAATTGTCTGGTAGCACAGATGTTACGAGCGCCTGAGCCCAGGTGATTGCGGCCTCGATCCACCCCATCGGCGCTTCGGCCCATGAAAACACCGCCTGGAACATCAGGAACAGGATTGCCGCCAGCAAGATGGGGCCTGCGACCGGGTGGAGCACGACATTGTCGATCGACTGGCTCCAGCGCCGGGCGCTCCCAACCCCGAGCGTTACGGCATCGGCAATGGAACGCGCCTCGCGCTGCAGGGCGCGGATGTCGACAGGCGGGAGCGGATCGGTCGATCGTGCGCCGGTCAGCAGGGGTTGGAGTTCGCCGCCGAGCGCCTCAAGCCCGCGACGGCGCACCGCCACCGTCGGGACCACCGGCAGGCCAAGTCGGGCGGATAGCGCGGCGACATCAATCATCAGGCCGTCGCGTTCGGCAAGATCGATCATGTTGAGGGCAACGACGATCGGCAGGCCGAGGCGTTTCAGCTCAAGGACGAAGCGCAGGTGATTCCGAAGGTTGGTCGCGTCGACAACCGCCACGATGGTGTCTGGCCGCCGCTCGCCGACCTGAACCCCCATCACCATGTCGCGGGTTACGGCCTCATCAGGCGAGCGGGCATCAAGGCTGTAGGTGCCAGGGAGATCGACGACATCAACCAGTCGGCCGTCGGACAGTTTGAGCGAGCCGACCTTTCGTTCGACGGTCACGCCGGGGTAGTTGCCAACCTTCTGCCGGGCACCGGTCAGCGCATTGAAGAGCGAGGTCTTGCCGGCATTGGGATTGCCAACCAGCGCGACGATTGCAGTCATGCGACTGCGCCCGGTTCGGGTTGCAGATCGACGGTGATCAGCGCCGCCTGCGCCGGGCGCAGCGCAACGGTCATATTGCCGACCAGCACGGCAATCGGACCGTTGAACGGCGCCCGGTGCAGCAATTCAACATTGACGCCTTCATCAAACCCCATCTCGTGAAGCCGCTGCCACGTCGCGGCGTCACACGCATCACGGTCGATGGCCGCGATGGTGGCCTGACGCCCCGGAGACAGTTGGTCGATGCGGATCAAAGCTACCTCAACAACAGATATTGCGAATGATTATCAGATATTCACGGCGTGCGATAGCTCGGATATAGCAAGCTGCGCACGCGGCTAGGTCATTCGTGGCCGAGATCGTCGATACTGAGCAGGCTTGCGTTGCCGCCGGCACTGGTCGTGTCAATCGATACGGTGCGCTCAACGGCGAACCGCCCCAAATAATGCGGGCCGCCTGCCTTTGGCCCGGTGCCGGACAGGCCTTCACCGCCGAACGGCTGGGAGCCGACGACGGCCCCGATCATCGACCGGTTCACGTAGACATTGCCGACGCGTGCCGCCGCGATCACCCGGTCGGCTGCGCTGGCGATCCGGCTGTGTAGGCCGAGCGTCAGGCCGTAACCGGTGGCGTTGATCCGATTGACGGTTGCATCAAGTTCGCCCGATTTGAAGGTCGTGACATGCAGGAGTGGCCCGAACCATTCCTGTGTCAGGTCTTCGATGGCATCCAGCCGGATGATCGTCGGCGGAACGAAATTGCCCGTCGCAGGCGCAGGGATGGTGTGGACCCAGCGGCCACGCACCGACTCGCGGTAGGTCGTCAGGCGATCATAGGCGGCCGCGTCGATCACTGGGCCGACGTCGGTCCGGATGTCGCCGGGAGCGCCGATGATGAGCGTGTCCATCGCGCCTCTCAGCATCTCAAGCGTGCGCTCGGCGATGTCCTCCTGCAAGACCAGCAAGCGGAGTGCGGAGCAGCGCTGACCTGCCGAGCGGAACGCCGAGGTCACCACGTCCGCCATCACCTGCTCGGGGAGGGCGGTTGAGTCGACGATCATGGCGTTGAGGCCCCCCGTTTCGGCGATCAGCGGGACGATCGGGCGGTGGTCATCTTCGAGCAAGGTGCGGGCAATCATGCGCGCCGTAGCGGTTGAGCCGGTGAAAGCGACGCCCGCGATGCGCCGGTCCGCAACAAGTGCGTGGCCAACGTCCGGGCCGCCAACGACCAGGCGGAGCACGTCGACCGGAATGCCCGCCTCGTGTGCGAGCTCTACGGCGCGTCGGGCGATGCGCGGCGTCTGTGGTGCAGGTTTGGCAACAACGGTATTGCCCGCCACCAGAGCCGCTGCGACCTGGCCGATGAAGATCGCGAGCGGGAAATTCCACGGCGCGATACAGGCGAATACACCGCGTCCCGCGAGGCGCAGCTCGTTGCGTTCGCCGGTCGGGCCGGGCAGCAGGATCGGCTGGAATTGGTGGCGCGCTTCGTTGGCGTAGTAGCGGCAGAAATCGACGGCCTCCCGTACCTCTGCCAAGGCGTCGCCGATGGTCTTGCGCGCTTCGTGGACACAAAGGGCCATCAGGTCGGTGCGATGGGTCTCCAGCAGGTCAGCGAGGCGGTCGAGCGCGGCGGCGCGGGCGTCGACCGGTGTCGCGGCCCAGGCGGGGAAGGCGGCGACCGCTTTCCCGACCGTCATCCTGACGAAGGTCAGGATCTCGTCGTGGGTAGCCGCCAATTTTGGAAGGTCCTGACTTTCGTCAGGATGACGATCCTTGTTGGTTTTGCCCGCTATCAACGCCGCGAGCGGTCCGACGACGTCGGCGTCCTGGAGGTCGATGCCAGCAGAGTTGACCCGGCCGGGGAAGATGTCGGCGGGGAGCGGGATGCTCGGGTGCGACCTCCCGCCAACCCGGGCAATCTTGTCAGCCGGGTCGGCGAGCAGGTCCGCTTCGCTGACATTGGGGTCGGCCAGTTGATGCACAAAGCTGCTGTTGGCCCCGTTTTCGAGCAGGCGGCGGACCAGATAGGCGAGCAGGTCGCGGTGACCACCAACCGGGGCATAGATACGGCAGTGGTAGCCGTCTTCCTGCACCAATCGCTCGTAAAGCCCGTTGCCCATACCGTGCAGGCGCTGAAACTCGAAATTGCGGCTGTCGCCAGCCCATTGCAGGATGGTCGCGACCGTCATCGCATTGTGACTGGCAAAGGCCGGGAACAGGTTGGGAGCCGCCAGCATGTCAGCCGAGCAGGCGAGGTAGGACACGTCCGTTGCCGCCTTGCGGGTGAACAGTGGGTAGCCCATCAAACCGTCGACCTGGGTGCGCTTGATCTCGCTGTCCCAATAAGCACCTTTGACCAGCCGCACGGTCAATCGCCCCACCGTTTCGGCGGACAAGTCCTGAGCCCAGGCAATCACGGCGCGGGCGCGCTTGCCATAGGCCTGC
>JAYVLC010000006.1:0-19020 GCA_043759675.1 Sphingosinicellaceae bacterium | reverse complement strand
GGCGGTAACAGCGAGCAGCGAAATGCCCGCAAGCAGGATCGGGTTCAAGAGGATCTCCCATAAATCTGGATGGTAGCGCTGATGCACCCGCTGATGGGGGCGTTGCAAGCCAGTACAGGGATTGGCATAGGCGGCTGCGATCAACTGCATCGCGAAGGCGACGAAGGACAGTGGAATGATAGGACGGCTGAACCATGTCGGCATCGCGACGCCGTCAATCGCGGCGGCGGTGGTTGCGTATCGCGATCTGCTGGGCGCGACTGTGGTGCGGGAGCCGTTTGATCTGCCTGGCCAAGGTGTCCGGGTTTGTTTCATCGACACGCCCAACAGTCAGATCGAATTGATCGAGCCGTTGGGGGCGACCTCACCGATCCTGAAATTTCTCGAGAAGAACCCGCTTGGGGGGCAGCACCATGTCTGTTTCGAGGCGCCGGACATTCATGCAGCGGCTGCCGACCTGCAATCGAAGGGCGCAACCGTGCTAGGCGAGCCGCGCATCGGGGCGCACGGCACGCTGGTGATCTTTGTTCACCCGAAGAACATGGGCGGCGTCTTGGTCGAGCTGATGGAAACGCCCAGAGGCCATTGACGCCTAGAACGGCGAGAGTTTGCTGGATTTGGTGAATTTCAGATAGCCAAGGTTGGCACCGAGCCGCCAGCCGACCCCGAGCTTGACCGGGACAACGATGATCCGGCCGCGCTGGAGGTAATTCGCGGTGAAGCCGCCGACGGCATAGACTTTGCCTTCAACAGCAGGGAAGCGCTTGAACAGCGCCTCGGTGTCGTCGAGCCGGTAGACGAGCGCGAAGGTCTTGGACCCGTCGCCGCCAAGATCGATGCCCAGCGACGGGCCAGTCCAATAGACCGGCATGTCGCCCTCCACCTTGTGATGCAGGACGCCCGAGCCATAGCGCACGCCGACGAGCACTGCGCCGCCAACCTCGCGACCTTCGATGTAGGCCGTCGGGCGGCCATTTTCCTTGAAGATTTTCTCAATGACGCCGGCGACGCCCGATGCGCCCTTGCCCAAGGCGCGTTCCGCCGCGTTGATCACGTCCTTTTGCTCGTAGGTGACATCGCCAGCTGGCGCAGGTGCCGGAGCAGGCTGGGTTGCAGCAGCCGCAACCGGGGCCGCGTTGCCAGCAGGCTCGGCCATTGCGGAGGTGGCAGTGATGGCCAGCAGCACTGCCAGATATGGTCGCTTGGTCATGAAACGATCTCCTTTGAGCCTCTGATGATTCATTGCAGCCTGATTGGCCCGGAATCAATCGGTGCTGCGGTTTGCGCTGAGCTGGATGAACGGTGCCCGAACATGGTGAGGCACCCGAACCGGACCAGTGCCGCGATTCGGGCGGTGCGCTCCGGGGGTGCGACATGCCGCCGCAAGCGGGTCAAAATTGATGCCGAGGCGTGCGTCAAGCGCCCCAGCCGGGGTGCGACAGCCTGACGCGCCCAGGTGGTGGAGGGGGGCTGGTCCAGGTCGGGATGCTGGGCGGATATTGCCTGATCCTGACAGTGCAAACGTCGTTAAAATTTCATTCATTCAGTCGTTTAATATATTTTTCCAGATGTTTCGGTTGTCTTGTGAGTCACAACCTCAGGTTATTGTCCGGTCACACAGGGTGCGCAATCCGACGCCCTGCGACATTCTGCCGGATATGACACCTTAACCGGTTGTTAGTAGGTGGCCGCACTGAATGAGGCCGGACGGAAGAAAAAAGGTCCGGCGGGTGTGCAACCAAAATCGGATGCGCGCCGTAGATGAGGTCACAAGCTGGCAAGTTGCCAGTCAGGCAAAGGAACGATGACGATGAAGATGTTTCTCAAGGTTCTGCTGAGTGCTGCAGCTCTTGGTGCAGTTGCGTCCCCTGCGTTCGCTCAGGCTTCGGCTGGCTCGTCCACCTCCGGTACCACGCGTATCGTGCAGGGGATTTCGATCGCAAAGACCACCGATCTGGTGTTCGGCACGATCGTTCGCCCATCAACCAGCACCAACTCGGTTGTGGTCAACGAAACAACCGGTGCCCGCACCGTTACCGGTGGCGGCGACGCTGCGCTGGTGACCTCGGCAACTTCGCGTGCAGCCTACACCGTGACCGGTGAAGGCGCGCAGACCTTCTCGGTCAGCGTCCCGGCAACCTTCAACATGACCAGCGGTGCCAACACCCTGGTTGTCACAACCACGAACACCGGCGCAACCGGCACACTGAGCGGCACGATCGGTTCGTCCGGCACCGCCTCTGTGGGCGTCGGCGGCAGCTTCCCGCTCGCCACCACGACGGCGACCGGCAACTACACCGGCACGTTCACCACGACGGTTGCGTACAACTAGGCTTTTGGCTCTCATCGTCCAAAGCGGCGGCGCAAGTTAGCGCCGCCGCAAGGACGCTGGAGACTGACTTGATGCGGTGCGGTGCGGTCCCTGCGTGACCCACGCTTCCCATTCCAAAATATCTGGCGCATGATCTTTTTGTCGCTTGGTCGTTCAGGAGGAATGATGTCGCGCGCCCTTGTTCTTGCCTTGATGCTCTCGGCCTCGCTGGCCCCGGGATCGGCTTTTGCTGGCGGGACGGCGTCGATTGGTACCGAAGGCACGACGACGATTCAATCGGCTGCCTCGATCACCACCAGCCAGGACCTTGTTCTGGCCGCGGTGCTGGTGCCGCAGCGCGCAATCGGCACCACGTCGCTCACGACATCCGGTATCCAGAGGGTGTCAGGCGGATTGATCGCGACATCAACCCCAACCGCAGCGCAGGCGACGTTTGTCGTGGCAGGCCAGGACGGCCAGTCGATCTCCGTCGCTGTACCCCAGAATTTCGATGTGACGCGCAGCGGTGGCAATGAAACGCTGACGGTCGCGACGACAACTGACCTCAGCAGCCTGACCGGATCGCAGTTGCTGACCAGCTCGGTCGGCGGTGCGGGGACGCTTTCGTTCAACGTTGGTGGCCGCATCAATATCGGCTCAAACGTCGTCCCCGGCGAATATGAGGGGCTACTGGTTGTAACTGCCCAGTATAATTGAGCTAGATTTAGTGTTCTGGCTTGCAGTTGGTCCCTAGCTGGGATACGCCACTTCCTGTAGTTTGTAGGCAGCAGATTTGCGGTCGGGGGGTGTCATGGTGGGGACCACGCGTAGCGGAACGACCAAATTGCGCGCGACGCTGTGCATTGTGGCGCTGGTCAGCCTCGGGGGCAGGCCTGCTATGGCCCAGCAACCGGCAGCGACGCCGGCCCCCGCTGCCGACACGGCCATCGCGGCTGCCCCTGCGGTCACCGCCAATCTGAACATCAACCCGAAGCGTCTCGCGTTTGACCGGCTCGGAAAATCGGCCGCCATCTATGTGTTCAATCAGGGTGGATCAGCGGGCGCGTTCGACGTCAAGCTGATCGACCGGGTTATGCTGCCCGATGGCCAGATCATCCCGGTCAGCGAGGCGGAAACCAGGCCCGAGCTCAAAGATCTTGTCGCCCGGCTGAAATCGGCGATGGGGATGGTGGTGGTCACGCCGCGCCGGGTGAATCTGGCGGGGAATGTCGGCCAGACGCTCCGCATTCGGGCCGGAGCCTCGGGCGACGTAGCGGCAGGCGAGTATCGCACCCACCTGACGGTGACGGCGATTCCGCCGGCCGACATCGGTGTCACTGCCGAGCAGGCCGCAGCGCAACGCGAGGGACAGTTGTCGTTCCGGGTCAATTCGGTGCTCGGCCTCAGCATTCCGGTGATTATCCGGGTTGGGCCGATTGACGTCCGTGCTGGTCTGGAGAAGGCCAAGCTTTCGGTTGAAGATATCCTGACCACGCCCGGCAAGCCGCCGGTCAGGACGGGTGTCCTGACGTTTGACCTTGTCCGGGTCGGTGCGAATTCGCTGTTCGGAGACCTTGAAATCCGCGGTGCCAAGGAGCGCGGTGACAAAGAGCCGCTCGGCGCGGTGCGCGGGATTGGCGTCTACACCGAGATCGACCGCCGGTTTGTGAAAATTGCATTGCGCCGCGTACCAGCAGCAGGGGAGCAGATAGAGATCGTGTTCCGGGACGATGACACATCGCCCGGCAAGCAACTCAGCAAGGTTACGATCCCGGCTCCATGAGCCAGAAACGCACTTCGTTCATAACCTTTGCACTGGCGGTCAACGCTTTTCTCAGCTCCGGAGCCCTTGCTCAGGGGCCGTCTCTCAATGTGCAGCCGGCAGATACTAGTGCGACACGGGTTGTCGTCACAGACCCAATCCTGTCGGATGAAAACCTGCTGCTGTTCGAGATATTGCTCGACCGGATATCGGTCACGGACGCCTTGGCGACCTATGCCTCGCCAAAGGGTCCGCTGATCCCGGTCGGGGAGCTATCGCGGCTGTTTGATGTTGACCTGACCGTTTCGCCTGGGACCGGGCGCATCACCGGTGCCGTCGGTGAGGCGCGGCGGCCTGTGCTGGTTGACGTCGCGACCGGGACAGTCCGGGTTTCCGGCCAATCCTTCGCCGTTGCGCCAGGTGATATTGCGGTCGGCCTGACCGACATATTCGTCACGCCAGCGCTGTTGGAGAAAATCCTGCCGGTTGAGGTGGTGGTTGAGCCGACTGCGCTCCGGATGACCATGAAAGCCCTCGAGCAACTGCCGATCCAGGCCCGGCTGGACCGGCTGGGGCGGCTACGGGAGTTGCAGCCTGACCTAGCTGAGAACAGGAGCGAGGTGCTGCGGGTCAGGGCCCCGCACCGGCTATTCACGCTGCCGTCGTTTGATGTCGCGCTTGAGACTGCGCTTGGTTCCCGCGATCCGAAATTCCCGCGGCGCTTCGATATTCGGGCCGGTGGCGACCTGCTGTTCACCGGCTTCCAGGGGTTTGTCGGATCGGACGATACCGGCGTCCCGTCGACCGCCCGATTGTTGTTCGAGCGGCGCGATCCACGCGGCATGTTCGGGGCGCTAAATATCTCGCGGATCAGTGGCGGGGACGTGTTTACGCCTGCGCTGTCGATTGGCGCGCGCAGCTCTGGCGGGCGCGGACTTTCGCTGACGACGGCGCCGCTGGAGCAAACGACGGTGTTCCAGCGCGTTGACCTTCGCGGGGAATTGCCGCTCGGCTTTGATGTCGAATTATATGTCAACGATGTGCTGCGCAGCGGGCAGCAGACCCCGGTTCAAGGGCGGTACGAATTCCGCGATGTCCCGCTGGTGCGCGGTATCAACGTCATCCGGGTGGTGTCCTATGGCCCGCGCGGCGAACGGTCGGAAGAGGTGCGGGTCATCAGCGTCGGCGGCGGGCAGCTGGCCAAGGGCAAAGCCACCGTCGAATTTGGTGTGGTGCAGCAGGACACAGCGCTGGTCGATCTGCAGCGCAACGATCCGCTGGCTGTCACGAGCACCACCGCCGGTGACCTGCGGATTGTCGCGAGCCTCGCCTATGGCCTGACCGAGGGGCTGACGGTGACGGGTGGGGCTGCGTCCTATTCTCCCGCTGCGGATGGTATTCGTCGGCTGGGCACCATCGGGGCGCGAACGTCGCTGCTCGGGCTTGCCACCCAGATTGATCTGGCCGCCGATGACAAGGGCGGCCTTGGCCTCGCGCTCGGTCTTGCCGGGCGGCCATTCGGGATTTCCACCATTTTTCGCCACAGCGAATATCGGGGCGGGTTCATCGATGAGACGATCCCGCGCGGCGGTGACGGACGCGCGCTGAAGCGGTTTGACGAGATCACCTTTGACCTCGCGTTGAAGCCGTTTGGCACGGTTGCCATTCCGGTGTCGTTGCGGGCCGAGCGCGACGAATTTGCCGATGGCAGCAAGGACGTGACCGGGACGGCGCGTGTCTCCAGCTCGATTGCCAGTGTGATGCTGTCAGGCGGGCTCGACTATACCCGGAGCACAGCATCGACCGGCGCAGTGACGGACCGGCTGACCGGCGTGGTGACGGCATCGACCTTTGCCCTGTTCAAAACCCAGATCCGGGCAGCGCTCGACTATAATCTCCTGCCAGTCCTGCAATTGCGTGGTCTTGGCATTACGGCGGATCGGCCGATCGGCGACAATATCGCGGCCCGCATCGGCTATGGCCAATCCTTTGGCAGCACCCGGGAGAGCACCGCGCAGGCCGGGTTGAATTTTCACCTGCCGTTCGGAGACCTGGCGCTGACGGGTGACTATGCCCTGCCGAGCAATGACTGGCGGGTTGCCTTGCAGTTTGCCTTCAGCCTGGTTCCGGATCCGCTGCGGGGGGCCTACGCCATTCGCCGCAGCGGTGCGGCCAGCGGCGGCAATCTGGCGCTTCAGGCCTTTGTCGATGGCAATGGCAACGGCGTGTTTGACAGCGGGGAGGCCCCGGTTGCGGGCCTGGCGATTGATGGCGGGGCCAAGCGTCTGTCGACCGATGAAAATGGCCAGGTGCTGGTCACCGGCCTTGGCTATGCAGCAACGGCGCGGGTGCAGACCAATCTCGACGATGTGGACCTGCCCTATGTCACGTCGCCGCCGTCGATCATCGAATTCACGCCGCGTGCCGGACGGGTGGTTACGGTCTATTATCCGTTGAGGCCGCAGGGGGAAGTGCTGGCCCGGCTGTTGTTCCGGCAGCCGGGTGGCAAGCTGGTTGGGCTGTCTGCGGTGCGGTTGCGGGCCATCCGGGCCGAAGGCGGACTGATTGAATCCGCCACCGAATATGACGGCAGCACGGTGTTCGGGAACCTGCAGGCGGGCAATTACACGCTGGAGCTGGACCCGGAACAGGCGGCGCGGCTGAAGATGCGGCTGAGCGCGCCGATCCGGTTCGTGGTGAAGCCTGAAGGCGGGGTTCTGCCCGACATCAAGGGCATGATCGAATTTGATCGCGCGACGCCATGACGCGGCGGCGTCCACTGGATACGCCAGGCCAAGGCGGCTATTCTGCGCAGATGAAACTATTGTTGCGCCTTTTGGCTGGTGTGGTCGCTGTATTTGGGGCTGCGGAGCCGTCGATTGCCGAGACTTATACCGTTTCATCGGCCACAGCCCCGGCGTTTGCCACGGTTGCGTCGGCGACGACTGGCGTCACCAATTTTGCGATGACCACCGGAGGCGTTGTCTCGGTCAGCAGCGGCAGCGGCGCCAAAGTCACCGGAACCACCACGGCTTCGACTGTGAGTATTTTGTGTGTCAATGGCGGTGGAAATTGTAGCACGGCGGGTAACAAGGGCCTGATCAAGATCGGCTCAACCGGCACGGTGACCGGTCGCGGACAGGCACCGACGACCTTCACGGTTGTCAGCGGCACCGGCACCGTTGGCACCGTCACAACCAACGGCGACGGATCGATCCAGTTCAACCTGACGGGCTACACCGGAAACAACCAGACCAACACGTTCCTCCTTGGCATGACACTGCCGATTACCGGCAATGATGCCGGCGGAACCACCGGCGCGGCAACCGGCCAGTTTTATGTGCGGGCTGCCAAGGACCCGACGACGCCTGTCACCGGAATCAATCAGAACGCCACCGCGACCGTCCGGCGATCCCTGGTTGTCACCAAGCTGAGCGATCTGGCCTTTGGCACGATGCTGGTGCCGACGGCGACCGGTTCGGTCATCATCGACCCGACCACCGGGGCGCGGACGACGAGCGGCACCGCGCCGACCTTCATCACCGGCCCGGCCTTTGGCCGCGCCACCTATACCATCACCGGCGAAACCGGCACGACGTTCAGCATATCGGTACCGGCATCCTTTGTGATTACCAACGGCACCACCAACCTGACCGTGACCACCAGTTCGAGCGCCACCGGCACCCAGACGCTGACCGGCGGCACCTTCTCGCTGGGCGTGGGTGGCACCCTGCCAGTCACCGCCGCCACCACCCGTGGCAACTACACCGGCAGCGTCACGGTGACGTTGACGTACAACTGAGATTGGCTGGCTGCCACGGGCGGCTCGGCGGCTCTAAATTCTGATTCTCTAATTTCTCGCATTAGAATATCGAATGACTCTCTGAATCACCTCCATGCTGATTGCTGGCGGCGGAGCGTGCTGACATAGGCTTGGTCCAGTTTCGACCAGTCGGGCGCAATGCAATGAAAACATCAGCACGGGCGGTGGTGATCGGTGGTGGCGTGGTCGGCGTCAGCACGCTCTACCATTTGGCGAAACTGGGCTGGAGCGATGTTGTCCTGCTGGAGCGCAGGGAGCTGACATCGGGGTCAACCTGGCATGCCGCCGGGTTGTTGCCGCTGTTCAACCTCAGTTATTCGGTCGGCAAGCTGCACCAATATTCGGTTGGTTTCTATCCGGGGCTGGCGGCCGAGACCGGGCTGAGTGTCGGCTTTTCGCAGGTCAGCAACATCCGGCTGGCCACGACGCGAGACCGGATGGACGAATATCAATATTATGCCGGTGTCGCGCGGACGATCGGCGTTGATGTCAATTTCCTGACGCCGGATCAGGTCAAGGAGATCTGGCCGCTGTGCAACACCGACGGGATCATCGGTGCGATCCAGCATCCTGACGACGGCTATATCCAGCCGGCCGACCTGACGCAGGCGCTCGCCAAGGGGGCAAGGCAGCGCGGGGCAACACTCTATCGCAACACCACCGTGACCGCGATCGCCCAGCAGCCGGATGGCCGGTGGCTGGTCTCGACCGATCAAGGCGATATTGCTTGCGAGCATGTGATTTCCTGCTCGGGCAATTTCGCGCGGCAGACCGGGGCGATGGTCGGGCTCGATATTCCGGTCATCCCGGTCGAGCACCAGTATATCGTCACGGAACCGCATCCGGCGATCATGGCGCGGCGGGCCAAGGGCCTGCCCGAGATGGGCGTGCTGCGAGAGTCCGACGCGGCCTACTATATGCGCGAGGAGGCGGGCGGGTTGCTGCTCGGGCCGTATGAAATCGGGGCACCGGCCTGCTATGTTGACGGGCCGGCTGCGGAGTCCGAATATGAGCTGTTCCCCGATGCGCTTGAACGGCTTGAGCCATACATCATGGCGGCGATGGCCAGGGTCCCAGCCTTTGGCGAGGTCGGAATCAAGAAGGTTTACAACGGTGCCATCGCCTACACGCCGGACGGATCACCGATTGTTGGCCCGGCCTGGGGTCTGAAGAATTTCTGGCTGAACGAGGGCCATAGCTTTGGCGTGACTGCCGCCGGTGGCGCTGGTTGGCAGCTGGCCAACTGGATCGTTGACGGCGAGCCGACCATCGACATGATGGGCGTCGATCCGCGCCGCTTTGGTGATTATGCCGGACGTGGCTTCCTGATCGAGAAGAATGAGGAGGCCTATGCCAAGGTCTTCACCGTCCACTATCCTGACGAGGAGCGCGAGGCGGCGCGGGCGCTGCGCCGCAGCCCCTGCCATGACCGGATGAAGGCGCTGGGCGCAGTGTTCGGATCAGTCTTCGGCTGGGAGCGCCCCAACTGGTTTGCGCCCGAGGGGTATCAGCTGACCGAGGCTGACCTTGGCAAGCCCGATGTACTGCTGAACCACAATCATCCGGTCACCGGCGACGGCGCACCGATCCGCGAAAAATGGTCGTTCCGCCGATCGAATTATTTCGAGCATGTTGGCAATGAATGCCTGCACGTGCATGAAAAGGTTGGCCTTCAGGACATGAGCGCGTTCGCCAAGTGCGAAATCTCGGGACCGGGGGCCGAAGGCTGGCTCGACGGCCTGTTGACCAATGCGGTGCCCAGGAAAATCGGCCGGGTTTCATTGTCGTACCTGCTGACATCCAAGGGCGGCGTGCGCGCCGAGTTCACGGTCTACAAGACAGCCGAGCAACATTATTATCTGGTATCGGCGGGCGCTTATGAGCGGCATGACCATGACTATCTGAAGAAGGCGATGCCGCGTGACGGCTCAGTCAGTTTCGAGCGGCTGACAACGTCAATGGGTGTACTGGTCCTTGCGGGGCCGCGATCGCGCGACGTTTTGGCAAAGTTGACCGATGTCGACCTAACCAGCGCTGCCTTCCCGTGGCTCACCGGCAGGAAACTGAGTCTTGGCATTGCGCCCGTCAATGCACTGCGGGTCAATTTCATCGGCGAGCTGGGCTGGGAAATCCATCACCCGATCGAGATGCAGACCTATATTTTCGACCGGCTGATGGAGGCTGGCGCCGAGTTTGACATCAAGCCGTTCGGCATTCGGGCGATGACCCTGATGGCGCTCGAAAAGAGCTACAAGCTGATCCCGCGTGAGCTGTCGATTGAATATTCGGCATATGAGAGCGGGCTGGACAGGTTCGTCAACCTGAAGAAGCCAGCCTTCCACGGACGTGACGCGCTGCTGGCGTGGAAGGAGTCAGGCCAAGCCAACGCACTGGTCACGATGGAAGTCCACGGCGTAACCGACGCCGATGCGCGCGGGTCGGAGGCCATCTATCTGGGACAGGAGATTGTCGGGCGCGTAACCTCTGGCGGCTATGGCTGGCGCGTTGGCAAATCGCTGGCCCTGGCGATGGTGCGGCCTGATCTGGCAGTGCCGGGCGCTGTGCTCGACATCGCCATTCTCGGGGATAGGTACCGGGCGACAATCATCGGAGATTCGCCGTTCGACCCGGAGAATCATGCGCTGAGGAGTTAGGCCGATGTCGGGCTTTGATCAAATCTCGGGCTGGTTGGCGATGGACCGCAAGGGCCATAGTTTGCCGCGCGAGCTTTATGTCAGTGACGCGGCATTCGAGTTCGACACGCAGACGATGCTCAACTCGGTCTGGCTCTATGCCTGCACGGTCGCTCATGTGAAGACTCCGGGTGATTTTTTCCTGTTCGAGCTCGCCAACAACTCGGTGATCATCGTTCGGGGGCGCGACGGCGAGGTTCGTGCGTTTTACAACAGCTGCCGACACCGCGGTGCCCGGATCTGCGCTGAGCAGCGGGGTCGCGCCCCCCGGCTGATGTGTCCCTACCACCAGTGGACTTACGGGCTGGACGGCCGGCTGCTCGCTGCGCGCAACATGGGTCCCGACTTTGACAAGGCGGACCACGGCCTGACGCCGGTCGCGCTCGAGAATATCGGCGGGCTGATCTTCATCTACATGGGTGACAATCCGCCACCGATCGACCGGGTGAAAGCTGATATTTCGGCGCAGATCGCGATCTATGATCTCGAACATTGCAAGGTCGCGGTGCAGGATAGGCTGATTGAGGACGCCAATTGGAAGCTCGTGATGGAAAATAATCGCGAGTGCTACCACTGCGATGTCGGTCATCCTGAATTGGTCAGCGTGCTTGGCACCTATGGCTTTGGCAAGGGCTTGCCCGAGGACGGGGAGGCTGATGGTGCCGAGGACGATGCCTATGACGCGCTGGTGGCGGCCAAGCGGGCGGAGTGGAGGACGCTCGGCATCGACCACGATCTGATCGAGTTTCCCGGCGGCTGGTGGCATCGGATCGCACGGCTGGCGCTTGCCAACGGCGCGGTGACCCAGTCGATTGACGGCAAGCTGGCGTCGAAGCGGTTGATCGGTCCCTTCGCGGCACCGGAGACTTCCAGTCTGTCCGTGTGGACCCAGCCGAACAGCTGGCACCATTTCTGTTGCGACCATGTCGTCACCTTTTCGTTGACGCCGCTGGCCGCTGACCGGACGTTGCTGCGGACCAGTTGGCTGGTGCATGAAGATGCGATCGAGGGGGTCGACTATGACCCTGACCATCTTGCCGCCCTGTGGCGGACCACCAACAATCAGGACGGCCATTTTTCTGCCACCAACCATCTGGGGATTCGCACCGACGGATACCGGCAAGGGCCGTATGCGCTGGAAGAAAGACTTGTGGAGGATTTCAAGGATTTCTATGTCGCGGCCGCCAAAGCGGCACTCCTGCGGGCCGTCAAATGACGCGGTTCAGCGCTTTCAGCCTGTTCGCCAAGGCGCTCGGAGGCCACCAGAGCTGGCCCGAGCAATGGCCCGACGCCGCACCCAAGTCGTCGTATGACGCGGTTATTGTCGGCGCTGGCGGACATGGCCTCGGTGCCGCTTATTATCTGGCCAAACGATACGGGATCAGCAATGTCGCGGTGATCGACAAAGGCTGGCTCGGCGGCGGCAATACCGGGCGCAACACCACGATCATCCGATCAAATTATCTCTATGACGAGAGCGCGCATCTCTATGATCATGCGTTGAAGCTATGGGATGGCCTGAGCCAGGAGCTCAACTACAATATCATGTACTCAAAGCGCGGCGTGATGATGCTGGCGCACAATGTCCACGACATCCAGAGCTTCAAGCGCCATATCCATGCCAACCGGCTGAACGGAGTCGACAATGAATGGCTAACGGCAGAAGAGGCGAAGGCCTATTGCCCGCCGCTGAGCATTTCTCCGCAAGCGCGCTATCCGGTGCTCGGCGCAGCGCTCCAGCGTCGGGGCGGGACCGCACGGCATGACTCGGTGGCCTGGGGCTATGCGCGGGCGGCGGCGGCGCTTGGGGTTGATATCATCCAGAATTGCGCCGTGACTGGCGTTCGTCGCGGGGCTGATGGTGCGGTCGAAGGCGTCGAGACCGAGCGCGGGTTCATCGCATCAAAGAAGGTTGGCGTATCGGCAGCAGGGCATAGTTCGGTGATCATGAGCATGGCTGGCCTCGATTTCCCGCTCGAAAGCTATCCCTTGCAGGCGCTTGTGTCGGAGCCGGTCAAGCCGGTGTTTCCGTGCGTCGTGATGTCGAACACCGTCCATGCCTATATGAGTCAGTCCGACAAGGGCGAATTGGTGATCGGGGCCGGGACCGACCAATATGTCAGTTATTCCCAACGCGGTGCGCTTCATATTGTCGAGCATACGCTGGCCGCGATCTGCGAGATTTTTCCGATATTCCGCCGGATGCGGATGCTGCGGAGTTGGGGTGGCATTGTCGATGTAACGCCTGACCGCTCCCCCATTCTCGGCAAGACCCCAGTCGAGGGATTATACGTCAATTGCGGTTGGGGCACCGGGGGTTTCAAGGCCACACCAGGGGCGGGCGACTTGCTCGCTTATACGATGGCCAGGGACGAGCCGCACTGGATCAATGCCCCCTATAATCTCGACAGGTTCCGGAATGGGCGGCTGATCGACGAAGCCGCAGCAGCGGCAGTGGCGCACTGACATGATGCTGATCCGCTGCCCCTATTGCGACGAGCGACGCCCCGAGCTGGAGTTTGCCTATGGCGGGGAGGCGCATATCGCGCGCCCGCCGGAGCCGTCCCTGATGAGCGACGAGGACTGGGCCCGGTATCTGTTCATCCGCACTAATCCGCGTGGGCGGCATCATGAGCGCTGGCGCCATATCCATGGCTGCGCCCGGTTCTTCAACGCGGTGCGCGATACCGTCACGGACAAGTTCGAGCTGACCTATAAGGCCGGGGAACCGCGCCGATGAGCGGCTATCGCCTGAAATCCGGCGGGCGGGTCGACCGCGATTGCCCCGTGAGCTTTTGCTTTGATGGTCGCAGCTATCAGGGCGTTGCAGGTGATACGCTGGCCTCGGCGTTGCTGGCGAGTGGCGTGATGTTATTTGGCCGGTCGTTCAAATATCATCGGCCACGCGGGGTGTTGGGGGCGGGCAACGAAGAGCCGAATGCGCTGGTATCGGTTGATCGGGGGCATGGTCGGGTCACGCCCAATCTGCGGGCAACAACTGTTGAGCTATATGACGGACTGATTGCGCACAGTCAGAACCGCTGGCCGTCGTTGAAGCATGATCTGGGGGCGATCAATGACCGGTTGGGGGTGTTTCTGCCAGCCGGGTTTTACAACAAGACCTTCATGTGGCCGCGATCCTTTTGGGATAAGCTGTACGAACCCGCAATCCGGCGCATGGCGGGCCTTGGTGAGGCCCCGACCGAGGAGGACCCCGATCATTATGCAGCGACCTATGCGCACTGCGACCTGTTGATCATCGGGGCAGGGGCGGCAGGAATTGAGTCTGCACTTGCCGCCATCGAAACCGGGAAACGCGTCATTCTTCTGGACGACCAGAAGGAACCGGGGGGCGAAGCACTGGCCGATCCGACACTCTGGCCGGGGCTGGAGGCCAGTTTACAGCAACTCGGCGACGCGTCGAATGTCACCATCCTGATGCGCACCACGGCGTTTGGATATTATCATGACAATTTCATCGGGGCGGTCGAGCGCCTGACCGATCATCTCAGCGCGATCGGGCACGGCCCGCGCGAGAAATTGTGGCGGATCAGGGCAGGGGAGGTGATCCTCGCGCAAGGGGCCATCGAGCGGCCTTTGGTATTTGACGGGAATGATACGCCCGGCGTCATGCTGGCATCTGCCGCGAAGGTCTTTGCCAATCGCTACGGCGTCGCGGTTGGGCGGTCGGTTGCGTTGATGGCATCGCATGACAGCGGCTGGCACGACATGTTTGCGCTTGCTGAGGCCGGTGTTGGGGTCGCGGCAATCATCGATGTGCGCGACGCGGTGGACGCGGCGTTGACGGCGGAAGCTGTGCGCCGGGGCATCGAAACCAGGCTCGGCCACAGCGTGATCGGTGTGTCAGGCCGCCACGGGGTCAGCGGTATCACGGTCGCGCGCAACGACGGCACGGGGAGGGTGTTGATCGCTTGCGACGCCTTGCTGATGGCTGGTGGCTGGACACCCTCGGTTCATCTCTGGTCGCACAGCAAGGGCACACTCGCGTGGCGTGAGGACCTTGGGGCCTATGTACCGGATAAGGCGAATGAAAATGCCATTTGCGTCGGGGCGTGCGCCGGTAGCTGGGATTTCGGACGGGGTGCCGTCATCGACATTCTGCCAACCCGGACGGATCAGCCCGGCATCAAGGCCTTCGTCGACTTTCAGAATGATGTGACGGCCAGGGATATCCAGCTTGCGGTGCGCGAAGGCTTCAAATCAATCGAGCATATCAAGCGGTACACCACCAACGGGATGGCCACCGATCAGGGCAAGACCTCCAACCTCAATGGCTTGCAGATCGCAGCGACGGCCTTGTCGAAGCCGGTGAGCGATATCGGTCTGACCAGCTTCCGCCCACCCTACACGCCGCAGACGTTCGGCACCCTGGCTGGGCATGCCAAGGGTCCGTTGTTTCAACCGACGCGCAAGACCAATATCGACGGCTGGGCCGAGGGACATGGCGCGGTATTTGAGCTGGTCGCGCAGTGGCGGCGCGCGCGGTATTTTCCCAAAGCCGGCGAGGATATGCGTGCCGCGGTCAACCGCGAGTGCCGGGCGGTGCGTCGCAGCGTCGGTATTTTCGATGCCTCGACACTCGGCAAGATCGAGGTTGTCGGCCAGGATGCCGCCGAGTTCCTCAACCGCATGTACACCAATCCCTGGAAAGCGCTGGAGCCGGGGCGGTGTCGCTATGGTCTGTTGCTGAAGGAGGATGGGTATATCACCGATGACGGCGTGTCGGCGCGGCTGGCTCCGGATCGTTTCCATCTGACCACCACCACCGGCGGTGCTGCCCGCGTGCTCAATATGATGGAGGACTACCTCCAGACCGAGTGGCCTGACTTGAACATATGGCTGACCAGCACGACCGAGCAATATGCGGTGATTGCGGTGCAGGGTCCAAACGCGCGGAAGGTGCTTGAGCCATTGGTCGACGGAATTGACCTGTCGGCGCAGGCCTTCCCGCATATGGCGATCCGCGAAGGGACGATCTGCGGCGTGCCGACACGCGTGTTCCGTGTGAGCTTCACCGGCGAGCTTGGCTTCGAGATCAATGTGCCGACCGCTTATGGTCGCGCTTTGTGGGAACGGATCATGGCTGCGGGTGCACACTTTGACATTACGCCTTACGGCACCGAGGCCATGCATGTGCTGCGCGCTGAAAAGGGCTTCATCATCGTCGGTCAGGATACCGACGGGACGGTCACGCCCCATGATGCAGGACTCGGCTGGGCGGTCGGCACGAAAAAGCCCGATTTTGTTGGAAAGCGCTCGTTGGAGCGGCCGGATATCGTCGCATCGGGGCGTAAACAATTGGTCGGTTTATTGACCGATGACCCAAATCTGGTGCTCGAGGAAGGCTCGCAAATCGTCGCCGACCCGAACCAGCCGATCCCGATGACGATGATCGGCCATGTCACCTCGGCTTATTGGAGCGAAGCGCTCGGCCGCTCGATAGCGCTGGCGCTGGTGGCAGGGGGTCAGGACCGGATGGGGGAGATGTTGCATGTCCCGATGCCGGACGGAACCCACAAGGCAATGGTTAGCAGCATGATTTTCTATGACCCGGACGGCACCCGCCTCCATGTCTGAACCGTTGATCCGTGTTGAGCCGGTGCCAACCGCTCGCCTTCTGCGTCCCGGCGTGACGATCAGACTTGCGCCTCCGATGGTCCGATATTCGCTGCGTGCGCGCTACGTACCGGCGGTGGCGCAGCTGCTCGGCGTAACCGTGCCAGACAGGATTGGTACCACAGCTGGTCGCTTGGCCTGTCTTGGCCCGGATGAATGGCTCTATCGTGCGCCTGGGGGAGCACTGGTCGGGCCAGATGCCGGTTCGATGGTTGCCGTGACCGACATCAGCGAGCGCGCGGTCTGCCTGATTGTCGAGGGGCCGCACGCCGCCCGGCTCCTGATGTCAGGCTGTCCGCTGGACCTTGATGATTTCGCAGTGGGGCGCGCGACACGAACCATCTATGAAAGTGTTGAAATCATACTCATCCGGGAGGCCGAAGACTGTTTCCATGTCGAGGTTTGGCCGAGTTTTGCGCCTTGGCTTTGGATCGCGCTGGCGATAGCATCCCGCCATTGACCATTGGGGGATCGGGATATCGCGGACCGGGCGAAGTCGATTGATCTTGGGGGCTATGGCCAATCCAGCCGCAGCTGTGCCGGACTGCCCGTCATCCTGATGTCCTTCGCAACCGGCCGCGCACCCGCCAGGGCAATCGGCGGAGTTGATGCAAAATTGCAACGTCATTGAACGTGGCTGTGCCCATATCGAAAACGCATAGGCCGATTGCCGACCGCATCGCTTAACCATTAGCCTCGTTAATGGCGAGCAACCTGGGTTGCTTAAGTCGATGCAGGGGGCGCACCGGGTGAAGCTGCCGCAGGAATTTGATCTGCACGCGCTTGAGGTGTTCGTGATGACCGTCGAACTTGGCGGGATGTCCCAGTGCGCGGCGCATTTGCAGGTCACCCAGTCGGCAGTATCCCAGACCATCGCGAAGCTTGAGGCCGGCATCGGCGCGCCGCTGTTTGACCGGGCGATGCGGCCATTGGGGCTGACAACCAGCGGCAAATCACTGTTCGCGCGCGGTCAGGCGCTGATCGCCCATGCCCGGTCAACGTTTGACGATGTGCGGGAGGGGGCCAATCTGCCGATCGCCAGTGTCACAGTGGCAATGTCATTCAGCCTTGCCAATCAACTGACCGCGCCGATCCTGAAAATACTGGGCAAGCGCGCCGACCGATGGAACATCCGGTCCGGTATTTCGCTTGAGCATCAGGGTGAGTTCATGGCCCGCGATATCGACATGATGGTGACGGGCAGCTTCAATCTGGAGCACCGCGACAATGTGGTTTTGCACCCGATTTTTGAAGAGACGTTCGTGCTGGCGCTGCCCGCCGATTTCCGCGCGCCGGTCGACCTGTCACGCAGCCCCCCGGACCTGCCGTTCATCCGGTTCTCGGGCCTGACCGGTATGGGGCAACAGATCGAGCGCCAGATCGTCCGGATGAAGCTGAAGCTGCCGCAGATTGTCGAAGTGGAGTCGTCGCATCAGCAGATGGCGCTGGTGGCATCGGGATTTGGCTGGACGATCACGACGCCGGTGTGCCTGACGGCGGCACCGGTGTATCTGCCGCAGCTTCGGCTGGAACCGATGACCCGCGGGCGATTTGCCCGCAAGGTTCAGGTTGTGGCCCGGGCCAGCGAGTTGGGCAACCTGCCCGCCCGGATCGCCAGATTGTCGACGAATGTCCTGCGTGACCAAACCTTTCCGCCGCTGATTGCAACTCATCCGTGGATGGCGGAGCAACTGACGTGGCCGGTTACTCGGGAGGATGGCGCGTGAAGGTCCGTTCGGTGTTGGTTGGTGCGATGCTGTGGTTGGCGACATCGTCATCTGCCCAGCCGCCAAGCGTCCCTGGCGTTGACGCGCCTGAGCTGGCAGCACTTGGCACGGGCGGTGTGGGCTTCCGGACGATCACCGTCATTCACCGCCAGCAGCCGGATTTGCAGGCTGCCGATCCAGCAACCGGGGTGGTGCCGATGCATGATCGCAAGCTGACCGTCGATATCTGGTACCCGGCGACCGTGAAGGCGAAGGCCCGGCGCATGACCTATTCGGCGTCGTTCTGGGGGGAGCCGCCACGGCCGCCGGTGGCCTACACGGTGCCTGGCCTTGCCGCGCTCGATGCACCTGCGTCGGGCGCCGGTCACCCGCTCGTGATCGTCTCCCACGGCTATGGCAATGCGCCCGCAGCGATGACGTGGCTGACCGAGAATCTGGCGTCAAAAGGCTTTGTCGTGGCCGCGATCCACCATGACGATCCGAACCCCTATGTTGTCGCCGCCGACAAGCGTGCTGCCCCCAATTTCAACCGGCCGATTGACATTGCGTTCGTGGCAGCGGCGTTGAAGACGCAGCTGGGCGGGCAAATTGACCCGGAGCGGGTGGCGCTAATCGGGTATTCGCAAGGCGGCTATGGCGTGATCACCGCCGGCGGGGCGAGCCTTGATCCTGACGGTCCCAACATGTCGCTGGTGGCTGGCGGCCGGCTCAAACGATATGCGCGCGGGGCGATCGGTGCTGCAGCGATCAAGGTTCCAGGCGTCAAGGCGATTGTGGCGCTGGCCCCGGCGGGAGGCGGGCCCAATAGCGCCTGGGGAGCCGAGGGCCTGGCCGAGATCACCGCGCCGCTATTGCTCATTCAGGGCGATGCTGATCCGGTTGTGGATTACAAGACCGGCGCACTCGCGGTGTTTGGTGGCGCGGTGCATTCAGACCGATATTTGCTCACCTACAAACAGGCCGGCCACGCCGTCGCGCTCAACCCCGCCCCGCCGGATATGCGCCGAAGCCTGTGGGATATGGACTGGTTCGAAGACCCGATCTGGCGGCAAGACAGGATCAACGCG
>JAYVLC010000005.1:0-4753 GCA_043759675.1 Sphingosinicellaceae bacterium | reverse complement strand
GTCATCGCCGGGGTTCACAACAATCTGCGCAACCAGACGCAGATTCGCATCGATGAGGGTTTTGTCGGACGGGACAGCGCCCGCATGCTGTCCAACGGCCAGGACAAGATAATCGGTGTCGGCCAGTTCGATAGCAGCAAGGAACCTGTCACTTTCACGAACTCGAAGCGCGATTTCAACAAGGCCGTTGCTACAAGCGTCGGTGTCGGGCTGCACGGCCTGAAAAACCCGGCCGTGTTCGTCATCAAGAAGAATTCAAGCACCCTCAAGAATCTTCTCGAATGGTTGAGGGAGCATAGCAGGCGCGGCAACCGCTCCACAATCGACGCCCCCATGCTCCTGATCGACGACGAAGCTGACAATGCCTCGATCAATACCAAGCACGGGAAGGGCGAAGTTACCCGGATCAACGGGCAGATTCGCGACTTGCTGAAGATGTTCGAGCGGAGCTGCTATGTCGGCTATACCGCCACACCGTTCGCCAACATTTTCATTGATCCGGACAGCAATGATGAAATGCTCGGTGAAGACCTGTTCCCAAAGGATTTCATCGTCAGCCTTGATCCGCCGACAAACTATTTTGGCGCGAACCGTGTGTTTCTGGAAGACGCTGACGCCATCATCAGGCCAATCGAGGACAATGAGGATTTTCTTCCGCTCAAACACGCGACCGATTTCCAAATGGCAGCATTGCCGCCCAGCCTTGTCAGCGCCGTCCGCACGTTTATTGTCGCCCGGGCAATCCGATTGCTGCGAGGCCATGAGCGCGCGCATTGTTCGATGCTGGTCAATGCATCAATCAAGAATGACGTGCAGCGGCAACTGAAAAACCAGCTCCACCTCGTGCTTGAGCGAATCCAGCAAAGTGTCCGCGTCCATGCCGCGCTTTCGCCAGGTCAGGCACTCCGCGATCTTGAAATCCGTGCGCTGCAAGAAAGCTGGAAGGTCGAATTCGGCGAAGCGGCGGGTTTTGGCTGGCCGGAAGTGCAATCGCGTCTCCTTGACTCGGCATCGCCGGTCAGAACCGTCCTGATCAACAGCAAATCGAAAGATGCCCTCGATTACGCAGGCAATGCGGCATCGGGCCTGAACGTGATCGCGGTTGGCGGCTTCGCGCTATCGCGCGGGCTGACGCTTGAAGGTCTGATGGTGAGCTACTTCCTGCGCAATTCCATGATGTATGACACGCTGATGCAGATGGGCCGCTGGTTCGGATACCGTCCCGGCTACGACGATCTCTGCCGCGTATGGATGCCCGAAGCGGCGCAGGGATGGTATGAACATATCGCCGAAGCGACCGAGGAACTGCGCGAGGAATTGCGCGTCATGCAGGCAGCGAATGCAACGCCGCAGCAGTTTGGCCTGAAAGTCAGGAGTGATCCTGAAACTCTGATCGTTACGGCACGCAACAAGATGGGGACAGGCGAAAAGCTCAGGGTTTCCATTGGCCTCAGCAAAACATTCATCGAGACCGCGATCCTCAGAAATGACACCGCGAGTCTCGATCTGAATCGCGCCCTTGCCAGGTCTTTCGTGAAGCAACTCGAAGCGACCGGCAAGCCACTGAATAACGCCGAAAAGGTAACGGGCGGCTGGCTGCTCCGGGGCGTCTCGCCAGGCCCGGTGGAAGATTTCGTTTCGGGCTTCCAGAACAGCCCCGGTTGTCTGAAAACCGACCCAGGCCCGGTTCGTCAGTATATCGAACAGCGCCGCGACACCGAGTTTGCGGAGTGGGACGTGCTTTTTGCCGCCATCGCGGATGCGGAACCAACCGGACTTGTCGATACCTCGCTGGGCATATCACTGAATTGCCAGCGGCGGGGCCGGGGCAAGCCAGATAGCGCCAGTGACGAGCGAACGACGCTCCGTATCACCAACAAGCAGAGGGTCGCTTCGCGCGGCGTCGAAAAGACCGGACTGACTCCCGAGCAAGTTTCGGCAGCCGAAGCCGTCTGGATCAAGGAGAAGGGGTCGCAGAACTTCCCGGATCGTATCTATCGTCAGGTGCGTGAGCGACCGTTGCTGATCGTTCACATGCTCGCGATCGGCAGCAAGGAGGATGACCTGAGCCAGTCGCAAGCCGTGGTAGCGTGGAGCATCAGCTTTCCGGAAACGAAACTTGAACAGAAGCTGGTGGAGTATGTCGTGAACACGACATGGTGGCGCGAGAATTACCGCGAGGAACTTGATGACGATGACAGCGTGGGCGACGATGACTGACGATCCCTGGGAAGGTCTTGAGCCGCCGCCCGACGCAGACGTCATCAACGCGCGCCGGGTTGATGCCAGGCTACCCTGGAATTTTTACTGGGCGCGTAGCGCGGATCGGCGCTGCCTGCTGATCCTCGGTCACGAGCAAGGTTCTTCCCCGCAAAACCGTCTTCCCGTCATCAAGGGCGTGGACGTCAGCCTGTCGGATTCCGATCAGCACGGTCAGCGGATGCTGACGCTGAAACTGCACGATTCTGCGCAGCGCGACATATTCCATCAGCTCTGCCTCGACATCGTTGCGAGCGCATCGCGCGCAAATTCCGAGCGCGAGGCGGTCGAACTCACACTGGCCCGGACATGGCGGTGGCATCACCTTTTGCGCGGCGGAACCAGCCAGAAACTCTCCGTCGAGGAACAGAAGGGCCTGATCGGCGAACTGGCGGTTCTCGAGGATATGCTGTTGCCTGCGCTTTCACCCTTTGACGCTGTAGCATCGTGGCGCGGCCCGCTCGGTGCGCCCAAAGATTTCGAGATTGGCCGGGTCTGTGTCGAGGCCAAGGCGCGGCGCGGTGCCGCCGAGCCGCATGTCATGATTTCTTCGGAACATCAGCTCGACCTTTCCGGCACCGATGCCCTGTTCCTGCATGTCGTGGAACTTGCCGCCGCGACGGACCAGAACGAAGACGGATTCAGCGTCACGGATATTGCCAACAGGCTACACCGACAGATTGCAGATGCGGACGCCAGCGCCGCAGATCACTTTGACTCGTTGCTGGTGTCAAATGGCCTCAACCGCGAGGACGACTATTCCGATAGCCGATGGATCAGAGGCCCAGACCGCCTTTACCGCGTCGGCGAGGGATTTCCGTCTGTAACGCCGGGGCAATTCCCGTCCGGCGTTTCGGGAGTGCGATACTCGGTTTCGCTGCCCGATTGCGAGGCGTGGCGTGTCTCCAGTGACGAGTTTCGAGCTGCGCTGAAAGGAGCTGGCGATGGCAATTGACCTAGATGAGTTCCACCAGGAGTTCTTTCAGGACGTCATGGCCTCAGCCGACGCCGCTGGAAACTACGCGGAAGACTCGTTTTTCAGCGAGTTTTGCGAATACCTCATGGACTCCGGCGAACTTGAAACCGCTGATCGTGCGTTCTATTCGGGTCGCGGCCTGCGTGTTGACGGTTATGGTGGTGATCCGGTTGCGAGCGCGGGCGAGCTTTGTCTTGTGGTTGCGGATTTCAGCCAGTCTCCGGACGTGGCAAGCCTGACCCAATCGGAACTCGATGCGACGTTCAAGCGGCCTTTGAGCTTTCTGACGAAGGCGCTCGATCCGAAATTCAGAAACAGCCTCGAAGAAACCGATCCCGGTTTCGGGCTGGCCGACCTGATCGCGGCGCGCTGGCCGGGAATTTCAAAAGTCAGGATCATCCTCATCAGCAACCGGCTCCTGAGCGGGCGGGTAGAGGGCCGGGAGTCCGAACAGGTTGATGGAACCCCCGTCTCCTATAGCGTCTGGGATATTGGCCGGTTGCACCGGCTCGCAGTTTCACGCCGTGGCCGCGAAGAGATCGTGATCGACCTTGAGTCAGAATTTGGCGGTGCGATCCCGATCCTCCCGGCCCACTTGTCCGATGCCGGATATGAAGCCTATCTCGCCGTCGTTCCGGGCGCGCAGCTTGCAGCGGTTTACGATCAATGGGGAGCGCGGCTGCTTGAACAGAATGTCCGGGTGTTTCTTCAGGCGCGCGGCAACGTCAACAAGGGTATTCGCAACACGCTCGAAAACGACCCCGACATGTTTTTCGCCTACAACAACGGCGTGACAGCGACTGCGGAAGCCATCGAGACGCGCGAGTCATCAGGGGGGCTGTTGCTTACCGGCCTGCGAAACCTCCAGATAGTCAACGGCGGGCAGACGACCGCTTCGATCCACGCCGCAAGCCGCAAGAAAGATGCCGATCTCTCAAAGGTCTTTGTCCAGATGAAGCTTTCCATCGTCGCGCCCGAACGCACGATGGAAGTCGTCCCGAAAATCTCCGAATATGCCAACAGCCAGAACAAGGTGAACGCCGCCGACTTCTTCGCAAACCACCCTTTCCATGTCCGCATGGAAGATTTTTCAAGGAGGCTGTTCGCGCCATCCCCGGATGGCACGTTCCGCGAATCCAAATGGTTCTATGAGCGGGCGCGAGGCCAGTTCCAGGATGAGAGGGGCAAGATTTCCGGCGCAGCAAGACGGAAGTTCGACCTTGAATATCCAAAGCAGCAATTGATCGCAAAAACGGACCTTGCGAAATTTCTCAATGTCTGGCGCGGGCATCCCGACGTGGTGAGCCGGGGCGCGCAAAAGAACTTCGCTCACTTTGCTCTCAATATCGGGCGCGAGTGGACTAAGAGTTCTGATGAATTCAATGAGACCTATTTTCGTCACGCCATTGGCAAAGCAATTGTGTTCCGGGAAACCGAGAAGGTCGTTTCAGAACAACCGTGGTATCAAGGCGGAGGCATCCGATCGCGTGTCGTTCCCTATGCGATTGCTAAGCTCGC
>JAYVLC010000004.1:0-4051 GCA_043759675.1 Sphingosinicellaceae bacterium | reverse complement strand
AGGCCACCATATTCACCGTCTGTCGTGGTCCGCATCTGCTGGAACGAGCGCTCGTTCATATAGCTGGAATGGGGGTCAAGGCTTGCCAGCATCCCGTTGATCGCACCTTCGATCAGCACCTTGTCACTGACCTTGTCGACATATTCGCCGCGGACGCGCTCAAACACATCCATCAGCCGGTCAAGCTCGCGGTAGGTGTCTGCGCTGCTGGCCGGTTTGGCGGCTTCGGTGGCTTCACCGGCGGCCTGAACTGCAGCGGACGCGGGAATCAGGGCGAGCAGAATCGCCGGAACGGCGTATTTCAATGAGTTACGCGACATGGGGGCAAGCCTCGTAGTGGTTGTTTGCCCGAGCATAGCATGAATGGCGACAAGAGCGAGAGGGGGTGATTTCGGGTGCGGTTACCGCGCAGAAAACCATGGCCTGGGGTCAACCGGGGTTCCGCCAGCCCGCACTTCAAAATAGAGCTCGCGCAGGTCGGCCTCCGCGCCCATCCGACCAATCGGCTGCCCGGCCAGGACCGCGTCTCCGGTTGCGACATCGATCAGCGCCAGGCCGGCGATCAGCGTGACGACACCGCCGCCATGTTCGATGATCACAATCGGCCCATAGGCACGAAACGGGCCGGTGAACGCGACCCGGCCTGCTGCGGGCGCGCTCACGACGGCATCAGCACTGGTTCGCACGGTCAGACCACTGGCGCTAAGGCCAGCGCTGCTGGCGGTGCCAAAGCCTGTGACGAGGCTACCCGGCGCCGGCTGGATGAGCGCAATCCGCAGCGCGCTAGGTCGGCTTGCCCCAACCCCGTCGAGCAAGTCCCGCAGCGTGGCAGCCCGCTTGGCCAGCTGCGACCCGAGCGCCATCAGCGAGCGCACATCTTCGTCCAGCTGATGCTGCCCGGCGACAAGCGCGCGCTTTTCGGCGACCAACCGCGCCTTCAGCCGGTTGGTCGCTGCAATATCCAAGCGTAGCGCATCGGACCGCCGGCGGACCGCTGGCAGCATGGCGTCAAAAACCAGCCCGGTCCGCGCCATGCCGGTGCTCCGGGCCGGGTCCAGCATCAGCAGCGCCGGGGGGCGGCGCGACAGGCTTTCAAGCGCGGCAAGCGCTGGCAGCAATTCGGCCTGACGGCGCGCAAGTTCGACCTCCCGCACCGCGATCTGACGACCAAGCCGATTGATCCGCCGGGTGACGGTGCTGATCCGCGCTGCTTGGCCAGAGATGCGCGTCGTCAGGGTCGATACCGCACTGCCCGTGGCCTGGGCCCGGGCTTCGGTCAGGGACAATTCGGTCCGGCGGTCAACCGGCGCGGCGGCCGTCAGCACAAGCGCAAGGATCGCAACCCGCCGCACCTAGCCCTCGCGGTGATAGGGGTGGCGCGCCAGGATCGCGGTCGCCCGGTACAGTTGCTCCGCCAGCATCGCCCGGACCATCAGGTGCGGCCAGGTTGCCGGGCCAAAACTCAGCAGCATGTCAGCCGATGCGCGCGTCGCGTCATCATGACCGTCCGCCCCGCCAATCAGGAAACGCGCCTCTCGTATCCCGCTGTCACGCCACCGTTCGAGGCGACCGGCAAAATCGACCGAGCCAAACGCTGTGCCGCGCTCATCAAGCACGATTGTCACAGACGGCGCCGGAAGGTCCGGAACCTTCGCAGGGCCGCTTTCCGGAAGTTCGGTGACCATCGTCGGCCACGTGATGCGTTTTAGATAGCGTTCAACCAGATCGCCCTCGGCACTGCGCCCGGTGCGCCCCCGTGCGACGATGTGGAGCTTCACTTACCGCGCGGGCGCCGGGGCTGGGCCATCGAACGCCCACATTTTCTCAAGATTGTAGAAGCTGCGAACCTCGGGCCGGAACAGGTGGACGATGACATCCTGCGCATCCAGCAACACCCAATCGGCGGTTGGCAAGCCTTCGATCTTCACCTCGCGGCCCAGATCCTGCTTGATCTTCTGTGCGATCTTGTTGGCCATCGATGCGACCTGGCGGGTCGAACGCCCTGAGGCAATGACCATATGATCAGCGATCGTGGTTTTGCCCCGGAGCGGGATCGTGGTCACCTCGACCGCTTGATCGTCGTCGAGCGACTTCAGGATCAAGTCATGAAGCTCTGCGACAGCAGGGTCTTCCGGTGCGGCAGCGTCCGTCGGGACGGCCTTTGAAACGGGCAAGCGATGTTCCTTCAATGTGGTTCTTACAGTCGATCAGCCCAGCGTGGATCGCGGCTGCGGATCGCCGTGGCTGAGTGAGGGTCGAGCCGGATCGGCAAAATCACGACCGCCGGAAGCCTCCATCTCGTCCACTGCGCTGCAGTCCCACTACGTCGGCGAAACCGCCGCAGCCAAGCCATCGCCGGGGCGAAAAAGCTTGGCCCAATGTAGTGCGGACGGGCGACAACCGCAATCGGCACCAATCGCGCCAGATTTCGCCAGTCTTTCCAGCGGTGAAATTGCAGCAAATTGTCCGCACCCATGATCCAGATAAACCGGTGATGCGGGAAGCGGTGTTGCAGCGCAGCGACAGTATCGACTGCGAATCGGGTGCCGAGCCTGCTTTCAATCGCGGTCGGACGGATGCGCGGGTGGCGTGCCACCACGGCTGCCGATGCCAGCCGCGCGTCCAAAGGGGCCATCCCGTCCGCGTCCTTCAACGGGTTCTGCGGGCTGACCAGCCACCATATTTCATCAAGCCCCAACCGCCGCAGCGCCTCGACGCTGACATGCCGGTGTCCGGCATGCGCCGGATTGAACGATCCCCCAAGAAGGCCGATGTTCACGACAGCCAATTTTGCGACATATGCCAGACGCGCGAGATGACGACGACCTGGTCGCGGAGTTCATAAATCACGACATAGCGAAATCGCGGCACTGAAATCTTGCGCGCACTGTGCATATCAAGCGGGGACCCGCTGCGAGGATGGTCGGCAAGGCGCGTTACGCTTTGCTGCACGGCCTCAATGACCCGCACAGCCAGCTCTTGGTCCTGCTCGGCAAGATGTTCGCCGATGGCCGCGAGATCGGCAAGCGCCAGTGTCGACCACTGAAGCGGACTCATTTTTTCGCGCGGAGACGCTCGATGAGCGATGCAATGCGACGGTTGGCCTCCGCTTCATCGACGACCTCGCCGCGCTCAATCGCCTCGTGGCCTTCCTCAACAAACGCGAGGAACAGCGACTCCTGGTCGGCGTAGGACTTCAGCGCCTTGGCTGCCAGCCACGACCGCGACCGGCCGGTGTAGTTGGCGATCAGCTCGATCTTTCCAGCGGTTTCATCATCGACCCGGGCAGTGATCACAGCGTTCCGCATATTGGCCTCCTACCCAAAGCGTAGCGAATGTATACATTCGTTGCAAGGCGCTATGGCCTGACCTGTCCGCTCCCCCGGACCAGCGTTTTGTAGGTTGTCAGTTCCTCCAGCGCGACTGGCCCGCGCGCATGTAGGCGTCCAGTCGCGATGCCGATTTCTGCGCCAAAACCAAACTCCCCGCCATCGGCATATTGGGTGGAGGCATTCCACAGCACGATCGCCGAATCGACGTCCGCGAGGAAGCGCTCGGCAGTTTCCGCGGCTTCGGTCACGATGGCATCAGTATGGTGAGAACCGTGCAATTCTATGTGGGAAATCGCGCCGGCAACGCCGTCCACCTCAGTCGCGGCAATGATGGCGTCGAGATACTCTGTCCCCCAATCTTCCACACTGGCCGGGCAGAGGCGTGGGTCAACGGCCATCAGATTCGCCGAAGCACGAACTTCACAGCCCGAATCAAGCAACCCCACCAGCAAGGCCTGCTTCAGACTTTGCGGTGTCGCCCGGTCGATCAGCAGGGTTTCCGCTGCGCCGCAGACAGCGGATCGCCGCATCTTGGAATTGACGACAAGCGCAACCGCTTTCGCCGGGTCAGCCGCCGCATCGACATAGACGTGATTGACGCCGTCGAGATGCGCGAGCACCGGCACCCGTGCCTCGTCCTGCACCCGGGCGACCAGGCCCTTGCCGCCGCGCGGGATGATGACATCGATCAACCCCGACGCCCGGAGCATCGCGCCGAC
>JAYVLC010000003.1:0-7126 GCA_043759675.1 Sphingosinicellaceae bacterium | reverse complement strand
GCGCGCGTCGAACACGATGAAATCGTTGCCCAGCCCATGCATCTTGAGAAACGGCGTTGCCATGATGGTGCGCGATGTAGGGACGGCGGCGCGCGAAGTCTATCGCTGCGCGATCACCGCCCCCGCCCGTGCTAGTGGTAGATGGCTAGGCCACTGCACAGCCTTCAGCTAATTCGCCAGTCCAAGATAGCCGAGTTGCGCCGCCTTGAAGATGGTCTGGCTGCGATTGACCGCATCGAGTTTTTCCCCGGCGTTCTGGATATGGAACCGCACGGTGGCGTGGCTGCGCGCCAGGATCATGCTGATCTCCTTGTCGGTCTTGCCGACCGCTGCCCAGCGCAGGCACTCAATCTCGCGCTTGGTCAGCTGGCAGTCGCTTGGCAGCCACTGCCGCGTCCGCATCACCTTCACATAGCCGGAGATGAACCGGTGGGCGAGCAGGTGCAGCGCATCGGCGTGCGCCTCAAACTCAGCCGACAGGTCAGTCTTGCCGTTCCGGACGCCAAATCCCGCCATGCCAATCTGTCCAAAGGGCAGATGGATCGGAACAGCAATCGTCGCGCGCGTCAGCGACCGCTTTTCGAAATTCACCAGATCGATCGCATCGACATAGCGATTGGGCGACCGGGTATGAAACCCTTCGGCGTTGCACCAGAAGGGCTCACCCTCATAACGACACGCTCGCGCCACCGGGGAATGCAGCGCCAATCGCGTATCCGTCCACCATTGCTCGTGCGGCTGAATGAAGCCGAACACGTCGGAGGCCAGGATATGCCCTTCCGCGTCGACCATCGGCTGTTTGGAGGCGATATTGTCGACAACAACGGCGCGAAAATTGCCCATTTCGGTGACCATGTCACGCAACGCCTCTGCGGCGGGCCGGATGTCGGCCGATGTGCGGATTGTCACGGCGCGCGTGTCGAGGCTCAACCCCATCCCGATCTCCCCTGCGGATCCTTGCCTTGCGAGGATCAGGGGTTCGCTACCCTGACCCGTCGCCGCGTTCACACCCTAGCAGGTTGGAGAGGGGTTTCAAGTGCCACTCGAAAGATTGAATCAATCTTCGCCGAATTTTTCCTCAACAAGCTGGATCAACGCGGCGAGGGCCATGTCTTCGCCGATCCCGCTGGCCGAAATCTCAATGTCGTCACCGACTGCGGCGGCCAGCATCATCAGTCCCATGATTGACGTCCCGCAGACGCTTGATCCGTCCTTGGTAACTTCGACGGCCGCGTCAAACTGGCTGGCAAGCGTGACGAATTTGGCGCTTGCCCGCGCGTGCAAGCCACGCTTGTTGCGCATCTGCACGACCCGGGAGACCGTCACTCAGGCGACCTCGCCGAGAATCTTCGAGGCGACCGAGATATATTTGCGGCCGGCCTCCTGGGCAGCGTCCACTGCGGCAGCGACGCCCATGTCCTTGCGAACGCTGGCGAGTCTGATCAGCATCGGCAGGTTGACGCCCGCAATCACTTCAATGTGCCCAATCCCCATCAGCGAGATCGCAAGATTGGAAGGCGTTCCCCCGAACATATCGGTCAGGATGATAACGCCCTGCCCCTGCTCGACCGTCGATACGGCGGTGCCGATATCGCGACGCCGGACCTCCATGTCATCATCAGGGCCGATACAGATCGCCGCAATGGCCGACTGCGGCCCGACCACATGTTCCATTGCCGCGATGAACTCGGCGGCCAGCCGCCCGTGGGTCACCAACACCAGTCCGATCATGCGAGCTCGTTCTTTCGTTTGGGCGCCGCAGCGAAGTCGGCCGCGTCGTCAGTCTGTGTGTGCCCGAGCAGGTCGCGGTGATGCGCCGTTGGCTTGAAGCCCGCATCCCGGAGTCGCTCAGTCATCGTTTCGGTCACATACACCGATCTGTGCTTCCCGCCAGTGCAGCCGAACGCCACAGTCAGATAGGACTTGCCTTCATGCGCATATGCCGGGAGCAGAAGCGTCAATAGTTCGGCGATCTTGTCGAACGCCGGGCCAAAATTGGGGTCCGAAGCGACGTAGCGCCCGACCTCGGCGTGCTGCCCGGTCAACGGCCTCAGCCTTGCCTTCCAATGCGGGTTCGCAAGAAATCGCATATCGAAAATCATGTCTGCATCGCGCGGGACGCCGCGCGCAAAGCCAAAGGACATCAGCGTCAGGGTCAGCTGTCCGTCACCGGCGCGGGCAAATTTCTCGCTGACCGCCCGCCGTGTATCGTGGACGCTGTTGTCCGTTGTATCGATGACGATGTCAGCCCAGCGGCGAAGCGGTGCCAGGGCCTCGCGTTCCCGGGCGATCCCATCCGCAGCCGGTCGGTCGAGCGCCATCGGATGCCGTCGCCGCGTCTCCGAGAAGCGCCGCGTCAGCTCCCCGCCGGCACAGTCCAAAAACACAACCCGCGCCGCGATTCCGCCATCGGCGTTGATCTCCTTCAACTGCCGTACCACATCGTCGGCGTCGAACGCGCGGGTTCGGGTGTCCATGCCAACCGCGAGAGGCCGTTCATCGCCCGGTCCGCGGTCCTTGAGTTTCAGGAGCCGCTTCAGCAACCGCAGCGGCATGTTATCAACGGTCTCGTAGCCCAAATCTTCCAGCGCCTTTAACGTGGTTGATTTTCCCGCGCCGGACATGCCGGTGACCAACAGGACGCGGGTCGGGTCTTCCGGGGTTGCTGGCGCTTGCTCGATCATCGCGCCGGACCTTCTAGCGGTAACCCGAACCGTCGCAAAGCGGCTTCAACTTTGATCGCTGCAGAGGCTTCGTGCCCAGCGAGCGCCACGACGGGAACTGCGACCCCAAGCACAGGGCGGGATTTCGAATCGGGGAGCCGGTCGGGCTCCGCTCCCAGGTCCACGATCAAGGCGACCCTGGCCTCATTCAGATGGGGCATCGCTAGAATTCCAACGCCGCGCACCTCGATGCGTCCGCGAATCGTCAACGGCGCCTGTGCGATCAGGGATCCGTGCTCGGCCCGAAGCTCGACATAATCATCGGCAAGCAGGGCCGCGCCCCGGTCGATCAGCCGTAGCGCCAGATCGGACTTCCCCGCGCCGGACGGTCCAGCCAGCAGAACACAGCGGCCATCGATGACCACACCCGTCGCATGGAGGATTTCCGGCACCAGCGTCACGCCGCCGGCAGTGTCGCGAGGAACCGCGCGCCCAGCTTCATGCCGTCCTCAACGCGGTTGCTGGCCTCGATCGTGCCGCCATGGGCCTCGGCGACGGTGCGGGCGATCGCCAGGCCAAGGCCGCTATGCTTGCCAAACGCCTCGCCTTCCGGCCTATCGGAATAGAATCGCTTGAAGATATTTTCGCTGTTCCCGACAGGAATGCCCGGGCCGACATCATCGACCCGGAACGTCACGGTATCTCCGGTCCGCTGGACCGAGATTGTGACCAGCCCGCCATCGGGAGAAAATGACAGGGCATTGTCGACGATATTGCGCGCCAGTTGCCACAGGCGGCTCTCGTCACCCAGAAGCATGGCCGTCCCGGCTTCGGGCCGCGCATAGGCGATCTGGACGCCCCGCACCGATGGATGACGCTCGCTGACCTCAACCAGGGTCGCGACCATTTGGCCAAAATCAATGGGTTCAAACCTGGCTTTGGCCAGTTCGGCATCGAGCCGGGATACCTCGGCAATATCACTGATCAATCGGTCGATCCGCTGCACATCATCATAAACCACATCAAGCAGCTGATCCTGCAGCCCGGGATCCTTGACGTTTCGCAGTGTCTCAACAGCCGATCGCAGGCTTGCCAGCGGATTCTTCAGCTCGTGAGCCACATCGGCAGCAAAGGCCTCGGTCGAGTCCATGCGTTGCCGCAGCGCCTGCGTCATATCCGACAGCGCCCGCGCCAGCAGGCCGATTTCATCACGCCGGCGGACGAACCGGGGCACCGTCACCTCGCGGCTCCGCCCCAGCCGGACCCGGATCGCGGCAATCGACAGCCGCCGCAGCGGACGCACGATTGTGCGGGCCAGAAAGAAGGACAGCAACAGCGACAACGCCAGCACGCCGAGGAAAACGAGGAACGATGACAGTCGTTCCTCGCGCACCACCCGGGTAATGTCGCGGGTATCAACGGTCATCAGCAGCGTCATCGCTCCAGGGCCTGGGAGCCGCGCCGCCGATGTGATGATCACAACCCGGTCCGGAGCACGCGCCAACGTCACCACTGGACGGCCGGTTCGCGCCGCCGCGACGGCTTCGGGCCAGCCTTCGAGCCGGTCGACACGCGGCGCACGGAGATCGGGGTAGTGCGGGGCGGATCCGACCAGCTCAATCGCCTGATCGAGCCAGCGCGCTGCATCCTTGCGCCACGGCTCCCGTTCAGGGTCGCGCAACTCATAGGTCGGCGCGGTCCGTGACCAGCTGTCGATCACCAATCCGCCGTCGGCCCCGTAGACCCGGAGGCGCGCCTTGGTCCCGGCACCGAGACGGGCGGCAAATGCTGCGCCGTTCGCGGTCCCCGCGCCGAGGGCCTCACCCAGTGCATCGGCAGCCAGCGTCGCACCGACCAGCGCCTGGTCACGCCGCTCCTCCAAGAGCCGGTCACGAAACGAATCAAGATAGATGACGCTGCCCGCAAGGCTGACCAGCGCAAACAGATTGACCGCAAGGATGCGGTACGCCAGCGACCAGCGACGCGACCAGTTGGCGGGTCGCTCATCGGGCGCCACGTCGCTATTCCTCGTTGAAGCGGTAGCCGACGCCATAGAGCGTCTCGATCGCCTTGAAATTATCGTCGGTCGCGCGGAACTTCCGCCGCAACCGCTTGATGTGGCTATCGATGGTCCGGTCATCGACATAGACATCGTCCTGATACGCTGCGTCCATCAACTGATCGCGTGATTTCACGAAACCGGGCCGCTGGGCCAGCGCATCGAGTATCAGGAATTCGGTGACCGTCAGCTGCACTTCAACGGCGGCCCACGTCACCCGGTGACGGGCCGGGTCCATGACCAGCCGACCGCGATGGATCGCTTCGGCAGGCTCATCCTGGCCGACCGGCTCGGCCCGACTCGCGGCCCGGCGCAGCACCGCCCGGATACGCTCGATCAGCAGACGCTGGCTAAATGGCTTCCCGATATAATCATCGGCTCCCATCGCCAGCCCGAGCGCTTCGTCAATTTCGTCATCCTTGGAGGTCAGGAAGATCACCGGCAACGCGCTCTTTTCACGTAAGCGGCGCAGCAGCTCTATGCCATCCATCCGAGGCATTTTGATATCGAACACCGCAAGATCAGGCGGGTTGTCGACAAGCGCTTTCAACGCCAGCACGCTGTCCGAATAGACGCGCACGACAAACCCTTCGGCCTGAAGCGCGATGGAAACCGACGTCAGGATGTTTCGGTCGTCGTCAACGAGCGCAATGGTTGCGGACATGCGGTACTTTCGCCGTGGGAGGGCGCTCGGTAGGTAGCCCAACCGCTGGTATCACGCAAATTGGCCGGCGTATTTTTGACGGTCACGCTCGGATTGTTTATGCGCCGCCGCAAGACTCGACGCGACCCGCCGCGCGTCCTGACCCCCCGTGCAAGGAGACACTTGGTGACGACCTCTTCATTCAGCCTCGATATGCAGGGTATCCGCACGACCGCCGCGCTCAACTGGAACCTCGGGACCGCGCCACTGGTTGAACTCGCGATCCGGCGCGGCGAAGGCGTCCTGGCCAAGGACGGTCCGCTGGTTGTTGAAACGGGGCAGCACACCGGTCGTTCGGCCAATGACAAGTTCATCGTGCGGGATGCGACGACCGAAGACACGGTTTGGTGGGGCAAGACCAACAAGGGCATGACATCGGCACATTTTGCCGCGCTGAAGGCCGATTTCCTCGCGGCCGTTGCAGCCAAAAGGGACCTGTTCGTTCAGGACCTGTACGGCGGCTCGCAGCCCGAACACCGGGTCAATGTCCGGGTCATCACCGAATTTGCCTGGCATTCTCTGTTCATCCGCACTCTGCTGGTGCGCCCGAATGCGGCAGCATTGGCCGAGTTCATGCCGGAATTCACCATCATCGACCTGCCGAGTTTCCAGGCTGATCCGGCAAAACACGGGACCCGGTCGGGAACCGTCGTCGCGGTCAACTTCACCGAAAAGCTGATCCTGATCGGCGGCACGGCCTATGCTGGCGAGATGAAGAAATCTGTCTTTGGCATCCTGAATTACCAGCTGCCGGTTGATGGCATCATGCCAATGCATTGTTCGGCCAACATCGGTCCAAACGGCGACACTGCTGTGTTCTTCGGCCTGTCGGGGACCGGCAAAACCACCTTGAGCGCGGACGCTTCGCGCACCCTGATTGGCGACGACGAACATGGCTGGTCAGACACCGCCGTCTTCAATTTCGAAGGTGGCTGCTATGCCAAGATGATCCGCCTGTCGGCCGACGCCGAACCGGAGATTTTCGCGACGACAAAGCGGTTCGGCACGGTGCTGGAAAATGTGGTGATTGACCGCGAAACCCGGGAAATCGACCTCGACAGCGCCGAGCTGGCTGAAAACAGCCGTGGCTCCTACCCGATCGAATTCATTCCCAATGCGTCTGCCGACAATATGGGGCCGGTCCCGAAGAATATCATCATGCTGACCGCCGACGCTTTCGGTATTCTCCCACCGATTTCGCGACTGACCCCGGATCAGGCGATGTACCACTTCCTCAGCGGCTATACCGCGCGCGTTGCCGGCACCGAGATTGGCGTGACCGAGCCTGATGCAACCTTTTCGACCTGCTTTGGCGCACCGTTCATGCCGCGCCACCCATCGGTCTATGGCAATCTGCTCAAGGCGCGAATTGCCAAGGGCGGCGTGGCCTGCTGGCTAGTCAATACCGGGTGGACCGGCGGCGGCGCCGGGACTGGCGGGACCGGTTCACGGATGCCGATCAAGGCGACTCGCGCCCTGCTCAATGCCGCGCTGGATGGGTCCCTCAACAACGCGCAATTTCGCACCGACCCGAATTTCGGGTTCGAGGTGCCGGTCGCGGTTGCCGGCGTGGACGCAAAAATCCTGAACCCGCGCGACACCTGGTCGGACAAGGCCGCCTATGACGCGCAGGCCCAAAAACTCGTCGGGATGTTCATCGCGAATTTCGCCGAGTTCGCCGATCACGTCGACGAAGGCGTC
>JAYVLC010000002.1:0-8333 GCA_043759675.1 Sphingosinicellaceae bacterium | reverse complement strand
GTCGCCCGCCAGATGGTGATGGCGGGGATCGGGTTGGCGAGCCTGCGCTCGGTATTTCTCACGCACCATCATTCCGACCACAACGCCGACTATGGCAATTTGCTGCTGCTGGCATGGGCCAATAGTCTGGTTTCGCCAGTCGATTGCTATGGACCGCCACCGATCAGCCGAATGACCCGGCAGTTCCTGGCGTTGAACGAGTTTGATATCCGGACCCGGATTGCCGATGAGGGGCGACCCTCACTCCGGGCGCTGATCAGGCCGCATGACGTGAAGGTCGGCGGTGTGATCGTGCGGGATGCCAATGTGACGGTAACGGCTGCGCTGGTTGCCCACCCGCCGGTCAAACCGGCCTTCGCCTACCGGTTCGATTGCCCTGATCGGTCGATCGTGTTCTCGGGTGACACTGCGCCGTCGCAGAACCTGATCGCCCTGGCACGCGGCGCAGATGTCCTCGTCCACGAGGTCATGCATCTCCCCTCGCTGGAGAAGCTGATTGCCAGTGAGCCGGGCGCAACCACGCTGCGCGCCCATTTGTTGGCCAGCCACACATCGACCGACCAGGTCGGCCGCATCGCGACAGAGGCTGGCGTGAAGACGTTGGTGCTGACCCACTTCGTCCCGGGGGGCTATCCCTTCCTGAGCGATGACATCTGGCGTGACGCCGTACGGCCCTATTTTTCAGGCAATCTGATTGTCGGGCGTGACCTGCTCGAGGTGTAGCGGCGGGCTCGTCGTCACTGGTCCCTAGATCTCGATCTGCGCCGTGATGCTTGTTCCCTCGATGATATTCTCCCGTTTTCGTACGTCGGCCTTCAGCGGCAGCAGATATCCGCCAAGCGTGCTGGCGCGGAACAGCGAGGTCCGCCACCGGGTCGCGCCGATTGTCGCCCAGACCGGCACCGACCCGAATCCGGGACCGCCGCCGAACGACAGGAAGCGGATTTCTGCCGCTATATCGCCGTCGATTCGCAGGAAGTACCAGCTACCTTTCGCCGGTGGTTCGGGATGCCACAGCCAGGCCGGGCCGACGACGGTGTAGCCGCTACTCTCGGTCATAGGGACCCTCCTGTCTTTCTATCCCGCTGCCTTGCTCACGTCACAAACCCGGCGTAGATCACCTCATGTCTAAACAAACCACCCAAATCTCCACCGCCGCAATAATCGATGAACTGGTCGCGCGGCATGCGGCCTCGGTCGAGACGCTTCGTTCGGCGATGCGTCATTATCTGGAGTCCGGCGAGCGGCCTGATCCAGCCCTCAGGGCAGCAGGCGCATTCACCTATCCCGAGCTGCGTGTCACCTATCGTGCGGGTGGCCCCAGGGTCCGGCTGAGCCGGGCCTATGGCCGTCTGAATGCGGCGGGAATTTACGCATCCACGATTACCCAGCCGGAGCTGTTTCGCGCCTTCCTGACCGAACAGCTCGACCTGTTGCGCGGTGACTATGACGTCGAGATCAGTGTGGGCCGGTCCACCCAGGAAATCCCGTTTCCCTATGTGCTGGACGGCGACATGGCGTTCGACGATGTCGCAGCACAGGAGTTGGCGACGATTTTCCCGGCAACCGAGCTGGCCTCGATCGGTGATGAAGTTGTCGATGGGCTGTGGCGGATTGCCGCCGACGGGGTTCGGCCCCTGTCGCTGTTCGATGGCCTGCGCACGGACTTCAGTCTGGCGCGGCTGCGGCACTATACCGGGACCCAGCCCGCACATGTGCAGCGCTATGTGCTGTTCACCAATTATCACCGCTACGTCGATGAATTCGTGCGCTGGGGGTGCGAGCAGCTCAACAGCGATGGTCCCTATACGGCGCTTTCGTGCGCCGGTGGCATGATGCTGATGCCAGGCGATGCGGATCCGGACCGGGCGGTTGCAGACGGGGCATGGCGCCGTCACCAAATGCCGGCCTATCACCTGATGGCACCGGGCGGGCAGGGGATCACGCTGGTCAATATCGGCGTCGGCCCGTCGAACGCCAAGACAATCACCGATCATCTAGCGGTTCTGCGTCCCGACGCCTGGCTGATGATCGGCCATTGCGGCGGGCTTCGTCCGACGCAGAGCATCGGCGACTATGTCCTGGCGCACGCGTATCTGCGCGATGACCATGTGCTGGATGACGTGTTGCCGCCGGAAATTCCGATCCCGCCGATCGCTGAAGTGCAGCAGGCGATGAGCCGCGCTGCCGAGATTGTCTCGGGCGAATCGGCAGACATGCTAAAACAGCGGCTGCGCACCGGGACTGTGGTGACAACCGACGACCGCAATTGGGAGCTGCGCTATTCGCAGTCGGCGTTGCGTTTTTCGCAATCTCGGGCTGTGGCGATTGATATGGAATCTGCGACGATTGCCGCTCAGGGGTACCGGTTCCGGGTGCCCTATGGGACGCTGCTCTGCGTTTCGGACAAGCCGCTACACGGCGAAATCAAATTGCCGGGGCAGGCCAACCGATTCTATGAGCGGGCGATTTCCGAGCATATCCAGATCGGCATTGCGACCTGTGATCTGCTACGACAGGCCGGGCCAAAACTGCACAGTCGCAAGCTTCGCGCCTTCGACGAGCCGCCGTTTCGCTAGAATCCGAGGACGTTGCGGGCGATGTAGAGTGCAGCTTTCATCGCAGCGACGATCAATCCTGAGGCCAGCACAGCGCTCGCAACTGTGAGCACCAGTGCAGCCAGCACAGCGAGGCCGTCGCGGTAGATGATCGCGACCATGAACATCGCGATGGTCAGCGACGGTGCCTGGTTGGCCCCCGGGATCGGCAGTTCCACGACCACAGCGAGCAGAAAACAGACAAGGCCGATCAGGCGGGTTGCGCCGCCATCGACCAGCTGGAACAGGCGCGGGCGGAACAGCCGCTCTATCCAATGTTCCCAGCGCAGGAATTTGCCGAGAATCGTCCCAAGCTGCGCCTTGCTTATCGTGCGTTTGCGAAGGAATTGCGGCAGCCATGGCTTGGCCTGACCGAGCATCAACTGGCCCGACAGCATCAGGACCGGGATACCGGTGATGAGCGTCGTACCCGGTGGCAGCGGCAGCGTATTGAACAGCGCAAACAACAACAACAGGCCAGCCAGCGCCCGCTCGTTAAGCCATTCCGCTATGTCGGCTGGCCCGATCTCGTTGCCCGGATATTCGTCGATCAGCCGGCGCAGCAATTGCGACAGGCTCAGATGCGAGCGATCAGAGGCGGGGGTCGGCAGCATGCGGCGCTGCGTCTAACGCAAAGATGTTGCAGGGGAAAGCGCGACCGGCCAGCTATTTCGCAAGCTTTGCGTTGATGGACGCAAGCTTCACGCCATAGGCCGACTCGAGCGCGGCGAGATCCCGCTGGATCGCTTTCATCGTGTCCCGGTCAGCCTTTGCCATCATATAGCCGTTGAAAAAGGCCGGACGATCCGCGACGTGCAACTCGATGCCGCGCCAGCCTTGGCGGGCCAGCGCGTCGCTCGCTTTGTCGAGCGCTGCTGGCTTGCCGGTTACCCAAATGCGGATCGGCCGGGGGGTGGACCCATCGTCGCCTGGTGAGACAGTCGCCGTGCCTGCTGGCTCGGCAGGAACAGCAGCAAATCCTGCAGAGCCGAGGAGGAGTCCGGTCGCAACCAGCATTGAACGAACAATCATAACGCACCTCTTTGTTGCACAATGATAAAATCATGCCGCGCGCGGCACCGAAAACAGGATATTCTCGCCCTCCGCTCAGAACGGCACATCATCATCGAGGTCATCATCGAACCCGCCGCCGACGTTGCCCTTTTTCTGGCCGCCACCGGTGCCGCTGAAATCGTTCGATCGGCCGTAGTCGTTGCCGCCGCCAGCGAACTCGCCGCCACCACCACTACCGCCAGCGCCGCCGCCTTCGCCGCGCCCGTCCAGCATCACAAGCGTCGAGTTGAAACGCTGGAGCACGACCTCGGTTGAATATTTCTCGACGCCGGATTGATCCTGCCACTTGCGGGTCTGCAACTGGCCCTCAAGATAGACTTTCGAGCCTTTGCGCAGATATTGCTCGGCAACGCGGGCGAGATTCTCGTCGAAAATCACGACCCGGTGCCACTCGGTTTTCTCGCGGCGTTCTCCGCTGGCCTTGTCGCGCCAGCTTTCGGAGGTGGCGATATTGAGATTGACCAGCTTGCCGCCGCTCGGCAGCGACTTGGCTTCGGGGTCGCGCCCCAGATTGCCAATCAGGATTACTTTGTTGACGCTTCCAGCCATCCGGCCCGTTCCTTCATTTCTAGTCCAGCGCTGACGTTAGGCCGGAGGATGGCGCAATCCAATCCCCCATCGACGGGTCCGCCAATCCTCTTGCGTCTTTCGGGCAATTGGGGCTCTAAGGCCCGACACAAATCTCGGCAGGATGTCATGGGTTTCCTGAAGTCGCTTTTTACCTGGTGGGACGGCCCCACATTCGGCACCTGGCTTGAGACCAAGCGGCTCGGGACCGAAATGGGCCGCGACGATACCGGCAACGTCTATTATCAGACGAAGGATAGCCGACGGCGGTGGGTAATCTATGCCGGCGACAATGAGGCGACTCGGGTACCGCCGGAATGGCTAATCTGGCTCCACCGCACTGTCGATCAGGTCCCCGACGATCAGCCGCCCGTCAACGCCTGGGAACAGCCGTGGGTGCCCAACATGACGGGCTCGGCCAACGCGCATTCCCCGGCAGGCGCTTTGGCGAACGGCGGTACGCGGGCACGTGCGACTGGTGATTATCAAGCTTGGAAACCTGACTGATGCGGGCACTTTTGAAGGACAATATCGCCGAAGCTCTCATCGGGCTGTTCGTGCTGATCGTTGGTGTGTGGTTCATCATCCATGCCTATGATCGGACCGAAGGCGCACGATCGGGCAGCGGCTATGTGGTGACGGCGCGATTCCCCAATGCCAGCGGTGTCTCGGTTGGAACCGATGTGCAGTTGTCAGGAATCAAAGTTGGCACGGTTGTTTCCGAGAAGCTTGATCCGGCGACCTATCAGGCCATTCTCGGAATTTCGATCGATAATGCCGTGAAATTGCCCGCCGATTCGAGCGCGGCGATTACCTCGGAGGGTATTCTCGGGGGCAACTACGTCCGGCTGTCACCCGGCGGCGAACCCGACATGCTGCGGGCGGGGGACGAGATCAGCGACACGCAAGGGTCGGTCGATCTGATGAGTCTGATCGGCAGCTTTGTGAACCAGACGAAAGACCCGCAAAAGAAGGACGAGGCCGCGAAGTGATATTTGCAGCCGTCGCTGCGGCGGCGCTCGGCTCGGCAGTGCCGGGAGCGCCATTGAACGCGCCAACGCCGATGGTCGAACGCGTGGCAAGGATTGCGGCGCTCAACAAGCAGAATGGGCGTGTGCAGGAATTCCAGGTCCACCCGGGAATGCGGGTCACCTACGGGCGGCTGGCGATTACCGTGCGGTCCTGCGAGATGACGCCGCCCTGGGAGCGCCCGCCGCTGACGGGTGCGTTCGTGCAGATCGACGATGTTTCCGCAAAACGGCGACTATTTTCGGGCTGGCTCTATGCCGAATCGCCGTCGCTCAACAGCTTTGATCACCCGGTTTATGATGTTTGGGTCAGAAGCTGCGCAATGCGCTTTCCAGAGACTGGGCCGGATACCATTGTCCCTGGCAAGTCCGAAGAGCCGGTCGGGCTCCCCAGCGCTGCGAAATTGGCCCCGACGCCCAGTGCCTCGGACAACGCGCCGCGATAAGCCGCGCGCGAGACCTCCACCGCGCCAAAGCCTGCGAGGTGCGGCGTCACAAACTGCGTATCCAGCAGCTTGAATCCGCCAAACCTCAGGCGTGCCACCAGATGCGCCAGCGCTGCCTTTGACGCATCCCGCGCCTTGGTGAACATACTCTCGCCGAAAAACGCACCGCCAAGCGACACGCCGTACAAACCGCCGACCAACTCTCCGTCGCGCCAGCATTCGACCGAATGGGCGAGGCCCCGGGTATGGAGTTCACCATAGGCCCCGAGAATCGGATCGTTGATCCAGCTCTCGGTTCGCCCCGGTCCGGGGGCCGCACAGCGGCGCATCACCTCGGTGAATGCGGTGTCTACCCGGTGTTCAAATGCCTCTTGCCGCAGCAATTTTCCCAGCGAACGCGACAGGTGAAACCCGGTCAGCGGGATGACGCCGCGTCGCTTGGGTTCGACCCAGTAGACGTCATGAACGTCGCGGCCATCGCCCATCGGGAAAATTCCGGCGGAATAGGCCCGGATGACCAGGTCTGGATCAAGCCCCGCCAAAATGGCGTCAGGCGTCGACCGGCACGCCGGGCAAACTTTTGGAGGTGCGGATGGTCAGCGATGTCTTGACGTGGCTGACGTTGGGTGCAGGCGTGAGCTGGCTGGTCAGGAACCGCTGAAACTCCTGGAGGTCGCGCGCGACGATCTTGAGGATGAAATCAATCTCGCCGTTGAGCATGTGGCACTCCCGGACTTGTGGCAGCTGGGCGATATGCTCCTCGAACGCCCGGAGATCGACCTCGGCCTGGCTTTTCAGCGACACCATCGCAAACACCGTGATGCCATAGCCCAGCGACTCTGGATTCAGCTCGGCGTGGTAGCCCCTGATGACGCCACTCTCTTCCAGTGTTCGGACCCGGCGCAGGCATGGCGGCGCGGTCAGGCCGGCCCGCGAGGCCAATTCAACATTGGTAATGCGCCCATCGTGCTGCAGGTGGCGGAGAATCAGTCGATCAGTCGCATCGAGTTGATGTCGGTTTTGAACTGCCATGCGCATAATCTGTCATGCCAGAAGGCTATCCACAACAATAATATTTCAAGATTGCGCAATAGTCGGTGGCTCTGGCGCGTCAGCGCGCACGCGCTTAGACTGGTGATCAGGCGAGGGATCGGTGTCGGGCGACCAGGACGAGAGCAACGGAGACGCAATCGGTCGCGTGCAGGCGCGCGCCGGCGCAGCGCGCCTGTTGTTGGATGTATTGATCGAACGAGACCTAACCCCGGCTCAGCGCAGCGAATCATTGGCGCTTCTGACCGAAATTCTTGCGTCCCCGCTCGCGCGCCGAACCACGCCGTCGAGCCGGCATCCGTCCGTCAGTCAAGCCATCGTGCAGCTCGGGCAGCTCGACGCGCAACTCCGACCGGGCAGCGGAGCCAACACCACACCCGACGGCGCGGTTGGCTGGGAATGCGCGTTGGTGGGAAACCTCGGGTTCACGGGAACACCGCCGGTCTTGCTGAGCGGCATGACGCTTGGCGGAATCGCGGGCTCCTGTCCGGAAATCCACCGAGCGATCGATTGGTATTTGCCCTTCCGCGATGTTGCCTGGAATGGATTGCGGCTGACGGGGCAGCCGGCGTTTTGTCTGGGTGATGGCCGGTTCATAGGCTATTCTGGCCGTGCCGAAGCGGAGCGCTCCAAACCTGCCGCGCCGGATTCGCCGTCGCCGGACGAGGAGGCAAGGCTCGCGCATGAGGTCCGGTCGCCGCTTGGCGCAATCGTCGGATTTGCCGACATGATCGTTCAGCAGTCGTTCGGGCCGGCGCCTGCAGAAATGGGCGCGGCGGCACAACGTATTTTGGAGACCGGAGCCAAGCTGTTGTCGGCCCTTGATGACATGACCGATGCGGCGCGCCTTGACCTCGGTCGTTACCCTGTCGACCTCGGCTGGATCGATGCCCGGTTGGTGATGGATCGCGCGGTCGCGCGATTTGCGAGCCTTGCAGCGGACCGGCAGGCGGCCTTGCGCGCCGTTGGTGGACAGCCCTTGTGGATGCAGGTCGACGAGCAGGCGATGCAACGTCTTGTCGACCGTCTGATTGCCGGAATCCTTGGACTTGCTGACCCGCAGGAGGTGTTCGAGCTTGAGGCGCGCCCGATCGCCGGTGACCGGGTGTCGCTGGCGTTGTCGCGGCCGGCCTGCCTTGCGGGCTGGACCAGTGATGAGCTGCGAAATTCCAGCATCGAAATCGATAGCCCTGTCGTAGCCGGGCGCGCGGTCCCGATGGTCGGACTCGGTTTCGCGCTACGGCTGGTCACGCAGCTGGCGGAACGCCTCGGCGGCAGTTTCGTGGCCGAGCCGGACCGGTTTGTGGTCATTCTGCCGGCGTTGCATGCGATCGGGGTCGCAAGCCGGGCCCGGGCGACCTAAATGGGGGTCTTCACTTGAAGCGGGCAGGTTTTTGATGGGCACTACAGTACATAGTCGGGTGTTGGTGATCGGGTCTGGTCCTGCGGGCTACACGGCTGCGGTATATGCGGCGCGGGCAGCGCTCGAGCCGGTCCTCGTGCAGGGGATCCAGCCGGGCGGCCAGCTGACGATCACGACCGATGTGGAGAATTGGCCGGGCGAGACCTCG
>JAYVLC010000001.1:0-2456 GCA_043759675.1 Sphingosinicellaceae bacterium | reverse complement strand
TCAGCTGTTGCGGGAGGCCCCCGCCGATGCGCCATGGGCGGGCGAGCTGCGCCGGATCATCGCGGAATCTGGCAAGGCTGCCGGGATCGATGTGTCCAGTCAATTGCCTTCGCCAGCTGCGGCTGCGCCAGCCGGTGCACTGCCGGGCCCAACGCCGGAAGATGTTGCTGCGGCGCAGAAAATGCGGCCTAGCGATCAGCAGGCAATGATCCGCGGCATGGTCGACGGACTGGCGGCGAAGCTGGCGGCAAACCCCAAGGACGTGCAGGGCTGGATGCGCTTGATGCGCGCCCGGACGGTGCTGGGTGAAACGGGGGAGGCGGCGACGGCCTACCGCTCGGCCCGCGCAGCCTTTGCCGGCGATGCCGCCGCTCAGGCCCAGCTTGATGCCGCAGCCAAAGAGCTGGGCATTGCTTCGTAGGGAGATGCGGTGGATGCCCCGCGAGGATTCGAACCTCGATTAACGGAGTCAGAGTCCGTGGTCTTACCATTAGACGACAGGGCAGCGTCGCGGACGCGCTTCCTAGGGGGCGGCCCTGGGACTGTCAACGCCAGTCGGGGCAGAGTTGCGGGCTGCTGCCATCAAGTGGTAACGTCGCGCCAAGTGCCGGGATTGTAGTGCCCCGGTTGGAGTGATGAATGGCGACGATCATGCCGGACGTGGGGGGACCCCGCGCCCATCCCGCGACCGACCGTGTCTGGCCCCGTGATGGCCAAAGTCGCCGGGTCTATGCCGCGCTTGATCTTGGCACCAACAATTGCCGGCTGCTGGTGGCGCGTCCGGCGCGGGGCGGATTTTACGTCGTCGATGCCTTTTCGCGCGTCGTGAAGCTTGGCGAAGGCTTGTTGCAAAGCGACCGGATTTCCGACGAGGCGCAGGACCGGGCGATCGAGGCCTTGCGCATCTGTGCCGACAAGATTCGTCGCCGCGAGGTTCACCTGACCCGCAACGTCGCGACCGAAGCCTGTCGCCGCGCCGCGAACGGCATCGCCTTTGTCGAGCGGGTCTTTGCGGAAACCGGAATTGCACTCGACGTGATTTCACCCGCTGAAGAGGCACGACTTGCAGTCCTTGGCTGCCAATCGCTGCTGGCACATGGTCGCCAGTCCCTGGTGTTCGACATCGGCGGCGGCAGCACGGAGTTGATTCTGGTCGATATGGACGAACGCGGTCACGCCCATATCCGCGAATGGATCAGTGTGCCGTGGGGCGTCGTTTCGCTGGCGGAAACCGAAGCGAGCGACCTGCCGGACCTTCGGGCGCGCCAGACAGCCTATGACCGGATGCGCGCACGGGTCAGCGACCAGCTGGCCGGGTTTGCGACGCGGATCGCCAAAATGACTGACCGAATTCCCGACCTGCTCGGGACGTCGGGGACGGTGACGACGCTCGCCAGCCTGCATCTCGGCCTGCCGACATACGACCGGCGACAGGTCGATGGTTGCTTTGTGCCGGGGGTCGCAATGCGCGAAATTTCGGCCCGGCTGGCCGGGCAATCGCCTGCCGAGCGTGCCAGGGAGCCGAGCATCGGGCACGAACGTGCCGAACTGGTCGTGGCGGGTTGCGCCATCTTGGATGCGATCCTGGCAATCTGGCCCGCCGAACAGCTACGGGTTGCTGATCGCGGGATTCGCGAAGGCATCTTGCGAACGCTGATGAACCGCGACGGACATTGGGTATGACCGGCAGCAGCCCCTCCGGTCGGTCGCAGGGCGGCAAGGTCCGCGTCAAGACAGCGCGTGGACGCACAGCGTCGTCGGTCAAGTGGCTCGAACGTCAGCTGAACGACCCGTATGTCAAGGCGGCGCACCGCGACGGCTATCGGTCGCGGGCGGCCTACAAACTGCTTGAACTCGATGAACGTTTCAAGCTGCTCGGCCATGCCGCGCGTGTTGTCGATCTGGGTGCTGCTCCCGGCGGTTGGTCGCAGGTTGTCCTGAAAAAACGCCCCAAGGCCCGGATCGCGGCGATCGACCTGCTCGAAATGGAACCGATCCCGGGCGTCACCATATACCAGATGGATTTCCTGTCGGATCAGGCACAGTCGCTATTGACCGAAGCGCTCGGGGGTCCGGCTGATCTGGTGCTGTCCGACATGGCGGCGAACACGGTTGGCCACAAGCAGACCGATCATATCCGGACCATGGCGCTGGTTGAGGCGGGCCTGTATTTCGCCATTGAAATCCTCGCACCCAAAGGTGCCTACATCGCCAAGGTTCTGGCTGGCGGCGCCGATTCCGGGCTGGTTTCGGAGCTGAAGCGGCATTTCGCCAGCGTAACCCACGCCAAGCCGCCCGCGAGCCGCAAGGGCTCGTCGGAATGGTATGTGATCGCGCAAGGATTCAAGGGCCGCGCATCGCTTGAGGGGGACACCAATGGAGACGAGGGATAGCAACGGCACCAAGCTCGCCGATGGTGATTCGGTTACCTTGATCAAGGATCTGAAGGTAAAAGG